>WLPO01000065.1 GCA_009698745.1 Actinomycetota bacterium | reverse complement strand
CGTTGGTAGGAGTGGTCTTGTTGCTCGGCGTGCCAAAAGCAAATGAGCAAATGGTCAAGATGGTGGCACTGCTTACCTCGATCGCCACATTGGCAGTCGGTATCTTCACGCTCACCAAGTTCAACTTTGACAAAGCGGGCTCAATGCAGTTCGTTGCAGAGCACCAGTGGATTCCGCTCATCAAGAGCAGCTACCTCATCGGTCTCGACGGCATTAGCTTGCCGTTGTACATCTTGTCGATGGTGATCACGCTGCTCGTTGTGATTTACAGCCTTAACCACGTTCCAGACCCAGGCAACCCAAAGGCATTCTTCATCTTGATGCTTGTGTTGCAAACAGGTATGGCAGGCACATTCATCGCGCAAGATCTCATCTTGTTCTTTGTGTTCTTCGAACTCGTGCTCTTGCCGATGTACTTCATGATCGGCGTATGGGGTGGCGAAAATCGTCAATACGCATCGCTCAAGTTTTTCCTCTACACCATGTTTGGTTCGGCGCTGATGCTCGTTGCATTTCTTGCTCTGTTCTTCAAAACTGGCGCAGAGAGTTTCTCGATCCCATTCTTGGTGGAAAACGGTGGTGCGATTGCGCGCAACGTTCAGATCTGGATTTTTGCTGGCATGTTCGTTGGTTTCGCCGTCAAGGTTCCGATGTTTCCATTTCACACCTGGTTGCCTGATGCTCACACACAAGCGCCAACGCAAGGCTCGGTCATCTTGGCTGCAATCTTGCTGAAGTTGGGAACATATGGTTTCGTACGAATCGCAATTCCAATTCTTCCGCTCGCTGCAAAAGCGTGGGCTCCGTACATCGGTGGTCTCGCAGTCGTGGGAATCATCTATGGCTCGCTCGGTTGCTTGGCTCAAACCGACATGAAGCGCCTCATCGCGTTTTCGTCTGTTGCGCACATGGGCTTTGTGATGCTCGGCATCTCAACACTCACAAGTTTCGGTATGACAGCAGCAATGTTTGGCATGGTCGCACACGGCTTAATCACTGGCATGTTGTTCTTTCTTGCCGGCAGCATCAAAGAGCGTTATCACACACTCGAGATCAGTCGACTTGGTGGAGTGCTCAAGCAGCTGCCACATCTCGGTTGGATTCTTGGTTTGTGCAGCATGGCATCGCTTGGTTTGCCTGGTCTTGCTGGATTCTGGGGAGAGTTTCCCGCAATCTTGTCGGCATACAGCCCTGCGGCTGGTCTCAACGAGACACTGTTTCGCGTCTACATGGTGATTGCAGCAATTGGCACCGTGTTCGCTGCGGCCTATTTGTTGTGGCTCTTCCAGCGTGTCGCATTTGGTGAACCAAAGCCAGAGTTCGCTGGTGCAGCGCACGACTCGCACGGTGATGCTCACGGTGACAGTCATGCATTTGAAGACGTCAACAAGTTTGAGTGGATTTCGTGGACACCACTCTTGATCGCAATCATCGTGTTTGGTTTGATGCCAAACCTATTGTTCAAGATCATCGACCCAGCCGTTCAAGGCGTACTCACGGGTTTTAAGGGCTAATCACGTGCTGACTGCATTATTCAACGCCGCCACACCGTGGGTCAGCCCAACAGTTGACTACCACGCGCTTGCACCCGAGATGGTGTTGGCCGCTGGCTTGTGCGTGGTGTTGTTGGCTGACTTGTTTTTGGATGAGTCCCGTAAGTGGGTGTTGTCATCGCTCGCAGGTTTCACATTGCTCGCAGCAATGTTGCCCGTGCTCACACTTGGGCTGAGTGATGTCAACGTGCGGTCAATGTTTGATGGCCGTTATGTAGTCGACAACTTCAGCATTGTGATGAAAGCGATGTTCTTGATCGCTGGCTATGTTGTGGTTCTTCTTTCATCAAGCCATGTTGAAGAAGGCGAGTATTGGCGCGGTGAGTATTACTTCTTGCTGCTCTCCAGCATTCTTGGAATGGTCATGATGGCATCGGCTCGTGACCTCATTTCCATTTTTGTTGCTCTTGAGTTTCTCTCTATCCCTGCATACATGCTGGCCGCCTGGCGCAAGCGAGATGTTAAGAGCAACGAAGCGGGTGTCAAGTATTTTTTGCTTGGAGTGTTTGCATCTGCCGTCATGTTGTACGGCATGTCGCTCTTGTACGGTGCCGCAAACAGCACACTGCTTGTCGACTTGGGTAAGAGCATCACAGTCAATGGCGGTCTCAGTGCATTGCATGCACTCGGCATCGTCTTTGTTGTCGTTGGCTTTGCATTCAAAGTTTCCGCAGTTCCGTTTCACACCTGGGCGCCAGACACCTACGAAGGTGCACCGAGCCCGATCACGGCATTTTTGTCAGTCGCATCTAAAGCAGCGGGCTTTATCGCGCTCGTGACTTTGTTGTTTGTCGCATTCCCGAGTGCGTCTTCGGTGTGGCAGCCATTTATATGGGTGCTTTCAGCTCTCACCATGACAGTCGGAAACGTTGTTGCATTGCGCCAGACCAATGTGGTTCGCATGATCGCCTATTCGTCAATTAGCCAAGGCGGATTCGTGTTGATGCCACTTGCAGTAGCCGGCATTGCTGGCGTTGGCGACTCGGCACTTCGCGCGGTTGTTGTGTACTTGCTCATTTACGCAGCGACCAACCTTGGAATGTTCGCAGTCATCATCGCCGTCTCGCGCAAAACTCGTAGCGGTTCGGTTTCGAGCTTTGGCGGTCTGTTTTCCTACGCTCCCGGCCTCGGTGCACTTGCAACAATTTTCCTTGCATCGCTCGCCGGTATTCCACCATTGGGTGGCTGGATCGGAAAGTTTGCCGCGTTCCAAACCTTGATCAGTGCTGGTACTGGTTGGGCTTACGGACTTGCACTCATCGGTGCAGTTAACTCGGTGATCGCGTTTGGTTACTACGGAAATGTGATGCGCGAAATTTGGATGAAGCCTGCGCCACATGGTGACGTCACACCAATTCGCACACCTGGCTCGCTAGCCCTCGCACTTGGCATTACCGGTGTAGCCACATTGGTGCTTGGCGTGTTGCCAGGTATTGCAATGCACTTCGGCGATATTGCGCACATCACTGGTGCCTTCGGCGGCTGACGAAATTACTGCGGCTATTGCCGCGGCTGGGGGAGCAATCTCTTTCAGCGACTACATGCAACTTGCGTTGTATGGCCAAGATGGTTTTTACACAACAGGTGGCCGCGCGGGTCGACGTGGTGGAGACTTCATCACAAGCCCAGAAGTTGGACCACTATTTGGCACAGTTATTGCTCGTGCGCTTGACGCATGGTGGAAAGAACTTGGATCGCCTAATCAATTTGATGTGGTCGAGTGCGGTGCAGGCCCTGGCACACTTGCGCGCAGCATCTTGGCGGCTCAACCCGAGTGTGCCGCTGCAATGCAGTATGTCGCCGTCGAGTTATCGGCTTCGCAACGAGCACTGCACCCGCAGGGAGTTAAGTCTTGCGAAACAATTCCTGATGGCCCTATCAATGGTGTGATTTTGGCAAATGAGTTGCTCGACAATTTGCCATTCAGGTTGTTTGTGTTTGATGGTGCGTGGATGGAAGCATTTGTCTCACTAGCTTCTGGAGGTCAGTTCGTGGAAGTGTTGCGCACACCAGATGTTGTGCCGTCATGCCTGCCAAAAACCGCACCACTTGGATCTCGTGCACCAATCCAAGATTTGGCAGCGTCATGGGTACGTGACAGTTTGGCAAATATCAGCAATGGCCTATTGCTGTTGCTCGATTATTGCAGCACTTCAACGGCCGAAATCGCGCTCACCCCATGGCGCGAGTGGCTGCGTACGTACCGAGACCAGGGCCGAGGCACTCATTATTTGACAGAGCCGGGCTCACAAGACATCACAACGCAAGTGATGATAGATCAGTTGCCAACAGGCTTTACCTCTTCAACCCAAGCTGATTTTTTGATGCAGTGGGGTATTGATGAATTAGTGTGCGAAGGCTCCGACTATTGGGAGAGCATGAAGACCGCTCCAGATGTAGCGGCAATGAAAATGCGCAGTCGCGCAACAGAAGCAAAATCGCTGACCGACCAATCAGGCCTCGGAGTGTTTAGTGTGCTTTCGTGGCAGAAGTAAGCGATTTTTTCTCTGGTTTGCTCATCAGGTAAGCACCAATAATTACGACGAACATTCCTACCACCGAAAGAATGAGTAATGGCTCGTTATTGAACGTGGTGCCGAGAATCGTGCCAACAATTGGTGTGAAATACGTGGGAATCATGCTGCGCACAGCACCCGTGCGTTTCGAAAGCGTTGCGAAGAGAACGAAGGCAAAACCTGTTCCGAGGACTCCCAACACTGCAAGTGCGCTAAAAGATGAAAGCGAAAATGTGGATTGGCCAAGACCCCAAATTCCATACGGTGCCGACATTGCAAATGCAACAATTTCGACGTGCAACATAAGTGTTCCAGGCGTATAGATGGCCTGAAGTGGGCGCGCGATGTTTATCGCCACCGCGTAGGAGAGAAGCGCTGCAACCAAATACAAGATCCCCTTCACGTCTGCCGCTGATCCGTCATTGATTGAAGGAAGGGCAATCAACAGAATTCCGCAAAATCCGATGAGCACTGCAAAAATTCGGCCACCACTTGGTCTGGTGCGAATCCAAATTGCAGTAACAATCGCAACAACGACAGGCAGTGCACCGTTCATCATTCCGGTAATGCTGCTCGAGACGGTGTGCTCGGCAAGTGGGTATAACAAGAATGGAAGTGCCATCCACACAAAACCGAGCATGATCAATCGAGGCCAATGCTCTCGAGCAACACGGTGTCGAGCACTCGGCAAGAGCAACAGAGCAGCGACCCCAAAACCAGTACGGCCAAATGGAATAACCGATGTATGAAAATGACGAATTGCAATGTCAATTAATAAAAAGGACGAGCCCCACGTGAGTGCCATTCCGAGCGACAACATCCAGTCAATAAACCCAAAGCCAGCTTGGGTGTCGGCCGTTTTCGTTTGAGGGCTATTCATAGGGATTGACTAGTCTCGCAGTCGGGGAACTTGTAGCCAAACTAGGGAGCAAGAAAAAATATGAGCGACAATCTACAGGCCATAGAGGCTCTCTCATACGAGCAGCGCAAGTTTTCTCCGCCGCCAACATTTGTTCAATCTGCACACGTGAGCGACATGTCGCTCTACGACGAGGCGGCTGCAGACCATGAGGGCTTCTGGGCTCGTCAGGCGCGAGAGTTACTCGATTGGTCGGTGCCGTTCACGCAAGTGTGCGAGTGGGATCTTCCATATTCAGAGTGGTTTGCAGATGGAAAGTTGAATGTCTCATTTAATTGTTTGGATCGACACGTATTAGCCGGGCGTGGTGACAAAGTCGCTTTCTATTGGGAAGGTGAGCCCGGTGATTCTCGGGTTGTGACCTACTCCGATTTGCTTGACGAAGTGCAGAAGTTTGCCAACGTATTGAAGTCTCTTGGAGTAGCAAAGGGCGATCGCGTCAATATTTACTTACCGATGATTCCGGAAGCCGCAGTCGCGATGCTTGCGTGCGCGCGTATTGGTGCTGCACACAGCGTTGTTTTCGGTGGCTTCTCATCGCAAGCGCTTGCTGATCGCATTAACGACGCCGAGGCAAAGGTATTGATTACTGCCGATGGAGGTTGGCGCAGAGGCGAAGTATTTCCCCTCAAGAACCAAGCAGACGATGCTGTGAAGTTGACGACAACAATCGAGCATGTGGTTGTTGTGAAGCGCGGCAATAACGACATAGCAATGCAAAGTGGTCGAGATCACTGGTATCACGAGCTCATGGCCAAGGCTGATGACGTGTGCGTTGCTGAACCAATGGATGCTGAGCAATTGTTGTTTTTGTTGTACACCTCGGGCACGACAGGTAAACCAAAGGGCATTATGCACACGACGGGCGGTTATCTCACCCATGTCACGTACACCTTTAAATACGTATTTGATCACCACCCAGAGACCGACATTTTCTGGTGCACTGCCGACGTCGGTTGGATTACAGGGCATAGCTACATCGTCTACGGACCGCTTGCTAATGGTGCAACGCAAGTCATGTATGAGGGCGTTCCAAACTTTCCGGCCAATGATCGCATGTGGTCAATTATCGAAAAGTACAAGGCAACAATTTTTTATACTGCACCAACTGCAATCCGCACGTTCATGAAGTGGGGCACGCAAGAGCCTGCAAAACACGACTTGTCTTCACTTCGTCTCATTGGAAGCGTTGGCGAACCAATCAACCCTGAAGCCTGGATGTGGTACCAAGAAAATATTGGTGGTGGAAAATGCCCAATCATCGACACGTGGTGGCAGACAGAGACTGGTGGCATCATGATCTCGCCACTGCCCGGGGTGACAGTGACGAAACCGGGATCAGCGACATTTCCAGTTCCGGGTGTTGGCGCAGAGCTTGTTGACGAAGAGGGAAACCATGTCAGTAAGGGCGGCGGATATCTCACACTGACAAAACCATGGCCAGGAATGTTGCGTGGTATTTGGGGAGATCAAAAGCGATATCGAGAAACCTATTGGAGCCGATTTGCAGGCAGATACTTCGCTGGTGATGGCGCAAAGTTGGATGATGATGGCTATTTGTGGTTGCTTGGCCGAGTTGATGATGTGATGAACGTGTCTGGTCACCGCATAAGCACGACAGAAGTAGAGAGTGCATTGGTGTCGCACCCGAGTGTTGCCGAAGCAGCAGTCGTAGGTGCCAACGATGCAATGACGGGTCAGGCAATCATTGCGTATGTGACATTGCGTGGTGGTTTAGAAGTGAATGAGCAAGTGTTACGAGAACATGTTGCAACCGAAATTGGGTCAATCGCTAAACCGAAAGCAATTTATTTCACGCCCGATTTGCCAAAGACTCGCAGCGGCAAGATCATGAGACGTTTACTTCGCGATGTTGCTGAAGGTCGCAACTTGGGTGACACTTCGACTCTTGCAGATGTTTCAGTTGTGAGTGAGTTGCAACGCCGCGCAGCAGAAACGCCGAGCGAGGATTAATTCTTAATTAATCGCGGAAGTTTTCAAACTGAATTGCGATACCCAGGTCTGCACCCTTGAGCAGTGCCATGGTCTCTTGCAGGTCATCTCTTTTTTTACCTGTGACACGCAATTGCTCACCTTGTGTTTGACTTGCAATTCCTTTTGGGGCTTTTTCTTTAATGAGCTTGTTTATCTCGCGCGCTTTATCTGACGAGATGCCGACAGTAACGGTGACGATTTGACGAACGCTTTCTCCACTGGCTTGCTCAACTTTTCCCCACTCGAGACCCCTCAACGAGATCTGACGCTTAACGAACTTCTCTTCAAGCAGCACTTTGAGGGCGCGAAGACGGTCTTCGCTCGAAGTTCTGATGGTAAGGACCAGTTCCTTTTGCTCAATTGACGAGTCGGTGTTCTTGAAGTCGAAGCGATTTGCGAGTTCTCGTTGCGCCTGATCTACGGCGTTTTTGAGCTCTTGGCGATCTACCTCGGAAACAACATCAAAACTTGGCATGACCGACACATTACTCAAGCCGATAGGCTTTCAGGCTTGT
>WLPO01000064.1 GCA_009698745.1 Actinomycetota bacterium | reverse complement strand
TGTGCTTCCCTGCTTTGACACAGTGAGGAACACTTCGCCTGGACGACCGTCGACGTATTCGCCGATGGTTGCAAAGCCCTTGCAATCAGCAACGCGGAACTCGAAGGTGCGACCACGGCGTGAGCGCGGCAACTTCTGACGGACTGGCTGGTGCACGATCTTTTCGACAATGCGCTCGACAGTGTTGGTCATCTGACCTGCTGCCGCAGCGTCGGCTGTTCCCTTTTCTCCGTCTTTCTTGGCGGTAGAAAGTGGCTGACCAACCTTGCAGTTGTCACGGTAGATGGCAACAGCCTTGATGCCGAGCTCCCACGACAACATGTGCAATGCCTCGATGTCTTCGATGGTTGCTTCTTCTGGCATGTTGACGGTCTTTGAGATTGCACCCGACAAGAACGGCTGAGCCGCACCCATCATGCGCACGTGACCTTCGTAATGAATGGTGTTGTCGCCCATCGAGCAAGCGAACACTGGCAAGTGCTCGGCCTTCAAGTCTGGTGAACCAACAATTGTCTTGTTGACATCGATGTACTGAATGATGCGGTCAACGACAGGGCCTTCGTAGCCCAAGTTGGTGAGTGCACGTGGCACCGTCTGGTTGACGATTGACATGTTGCCACCGCCAACAAGCTTCTTGAACTTGACGAGACCCAAGTCTGGCTCAATACCAGTTGTGTCACAGTCCATCATCAAGCCGATGGTGCCGGTTGGTGCAAGCACTGTTGCCTGACTGTTACGCACGCCGTACTCTTCACCGTCACGAACGGCCGAATCCCAAGCGTGTGTTGCAGCAGCGACGAGGTCTTGTTGCACTACATCAATGTTGTCGATTTCTTGGTTTGCATCGCGGTGCATGCGCAATACGTTGAGCATGTAGCGCTCGTTTGCTGCGAAGCCCGAGAAAGGGCCCATGCGGCTGGCGATGCGTGCGCTGGTTGCGTATGCGTGGCCAGTCATCATCGATGTCAAGGTTGCAGCCCATGCACGACCACCGGTCGAGTCATATGGCATACCGAGAGCCATCAACAATGCTCCGATGTTTGCGTATCCAAGACCCAACTGACGGAAGATGCGGCTGTTCTCGCCGATCTTCTCTGTTGGATAGTCAGCGTTGCCGACCAAAATTTCTTGAGCGGTGAACATCACTTCAATGGTGTGACGGTATGCGTCAACATCGAAGGTGTCGGTGTTGTCGAGGTACTTGAGCAAGTTGATCGATGCCAAGTTGCATGCTGAGTTGTCGATGTGCATGTATTCGCTGCATGGGTTTGAGCCATTGATGCGGCCCGTTGCATGAGCGGTGTGCCACTTATTAATGGTGGTGTCAAACTGCAAGCCTGGGTCTGCGCACTCCCATGAGGCGGTTGCAATTTGGCGCCACAAGTCGCGTGCCTTGATCGAGCGCACTGGTGCACCGTCTTTAACAGCCTTGTATGTCCAGTCGCGATCTTCCTTGACTGCATGCATGAACTCATCGGTGACGCGCACCGAGTTGTTGGCGTTCTGGTACTGCACAGAGAACGAGTCTTTGCCGTCGAGATCCATGTCGAAGCCGGCGTCGCGCAATGCACGAGCCTTTTGCTCTTCGCGAGTCTTGCACCAGATGAACTCTTCGATATCTGGGTGATCCACATTCAAGATCACCATTTTTGCGGCGCGGCGTGTTTTGCCGCCCGACTTGATGGTGCCAGCAGATGAGTCTGCGCCACGCATGAAGCTCACTGGGCCAGAAGCAGTGCCGCCACCCTTCAAGTGTTCGACACTTGAACGAATGTTTGACAAGTTGATACCTGCACCGGAGCCGCCCTTGAAGATGATTCCTTCTTCGCGATACCAGTTGAGAATTCCATCCATGGTATCTTCGGTTGAAAGAATGAAACAAGCACTTGCCTGTTGTGGCACTCCTGGTACGCCGATGTTGAACCACACTGGCGAGTTAAATGCTGCGCGCTGCGTGACCAAAATAAACTTGAGCTCGTCGCGGAATGCTTCGGCCTCATCGGCGTCTGCAAAGTAACCGCCCTCAATACCCCAGTCGGCAATCGTGTTTGCTACGCGATCGATGACCTGACGAAGTGAGTGCTCACGCTCTGTCGTGCCTGGTGTGCCGCGGAAGTATTTCTGAGTAACGATGTTGGTTGCATTGAGCGACCAACCGACTGGAAACTCGACGCCGAGTTGCTCGAATGCGATTGTTCCGTCTTTCCAGTTGTTGATGCGCGCATCGCGCTTCTCCCATGCCATCTGGTCGTATGGGTGTACGCCTTCAGTGGTGAACTTGCGGCTGATTCCGATGGTGAGCCGCTCTGGTGCGATTGACATTTTTGACTACTTCTCTCTGTATTTTCGATACGTAACAACTGGTGAATAAAACGACTTAAAACTCATATTTCTCATTAACTACGGGCTCTGGGCAAATTTCCAATCAGAGCGCAGAGTCACTGAATCCGGCGTCTCTTTCGAGACCACTAGATGTTGTGTCCAAACCGCCCCCATTGCAGATTTGCCCACAACTGGTAGGGAATGATTACAGCATTGTAATTACCCTCTGTCAATTACCCTCGTCGATCTTTGGGCATTTTTTTCTTCACTGTTTTCCTTGCTCTACAACGGTTTGACGACTCCTTAAAAATGACATCAAAAAGAAATATTTAAATACATCCAGCAACGCCACATCCCCCATTCACAGGTTCAAAACCTTGCGGTTTCACAGCTGCCGTGTTGCGTTGCGCCATTGCTAGATGCACTTCGCACTGTAGGGGTGTACCCCTGTGTGGAGGAAGTGGATAACCATGTGACTTTCAGGTTTTATCTGGGGATCATGCTGTGGACAGCATTGTGGACAACAACGATTACGAGTGGATAACCGCTTCAATTCGCACAGGAATGCCATTTAATACGGAAGTTCCAGACAGTGGATCCATTTCATCCTCATCGGTCAACACATTTGAATTCACGCCTGCACGTTCTGCTGCGATCGTCATCTTCGTTCCGCTCACTCCGTGTCCCCAACCGTGCGGAAGGCTCACAACTCGAGGGCGAATATCTTGCGTTATTTCAACAACCGCTACGACACTTCCAACTCGACTCGTAACGCGAGCTTCTCCACCGTCGGCAACACCTGCACGTGTGGCATCTTCTGGATGCATCTGCAATGTGCAGCGTGGCTTGCCTTTCATGAGCACAGAAACGTTGTGCATCCACGAGTTATTTGAACGCAAGTGGCGACGACCGACAAGCAACAGCTCGTCAACATCAGTTGGGCGCATAGCAAGTTGCAAACGCTCCAAGTCGGCGAGCAACTCTGGTGGAGCAAGCTCCACTTTTCCGCTCGGTGTGCGCAACACTTCTGGAATACGAGGCTCAAGCGCGCCGAAATCGACACCGTGAGGTTGGTCGCGCAGCGTCTGCAAATTAATTCCCTTTGGGTTTGCACCAAATGCTTCGCCGTATGGGCCAGTGCGCAACAGCGTGTCAAGAATTCGTTCCGGACCATTCATCTTTGTTGCGTCAACAATCTCACGAATCTCTTCTTCGTTGCGTCCATGTATTGGAGAGGATTTGTCTTTCAATAAATTGCTCAACAGCGAGCCGAAAACATATTCATCAATTACTGCAGGATCAATATCGGCCCCTGCGCCCTGTGCGATGCCAGCGAGTTTTGCCAAGATCTGCCACTCGTCTGGTTGATCGGCATCGCGTTCAAACACAGCCTCGGAAAAATTGGCGACGTTGCGAATTGAGAATGCCGTGAAGACCATGTCGTAATGGCTGCGCTCCAAATGGGATGGCGGCGGCAAAATAACGTCTGCATGACGAGTCGTTTCATTCAAATAGATGTCAACAGAAACCATGAACTCAAGTGACTCAAACGCTTTCTCGAGTTGCTCACCATTGGGAGTCGACAACAGTGGGTTTCCTGCAACCGTCACCATTGCCCTGATCTGACCGTCGCCAGGAGTCAACATCTCTTCGGCCATGACAGACACTGGGTATTCACCTATTGCTTCGGGTGACTTACGCACACGCGAATATCCGTGACCGATGCGAAACCCCTTGCCAGTACCCGACTCGCCACGTGTTGTTTGGTTGCCAGCAGCCGGCATCGGAAACATCACGCCGCCCGCTTTGTCGAGATTGCCCGTGATCGTGTTGATCACATCGACCAACCAAGACGCTGTGGTGCCAAACGAGACCGTCGTAGTTCCGATGCGACCGTAAACAAGTGCGGTTGGAGCGTCACTCAGCTCAGCTGCAATTCGGCGAATCGTTTGAGCATCAATGCCAATCGAATCCTCAACTGCTTCTGGTGTAAACGGTGCAAGTGCGCCAGACAATTGATCGAACCCAACAATGTGAGCGCGAACGTGGTCGCCCACATCAGCTTTACCACTCGCAAGAATTGTGTGAGCAATTGCGGCAAGCAACAATGCATCGCCGTTTGGGCGAATCGCCAACCACTCATCGGCTTCAACAGCAGTGCGGCTTCGACGCGGATCTACGACAACAAGTTTTCCGCCGCGTGCTCGGAGTGCTTCAAGTCGACCAGGAAAGTCTGGAGCGGTGCACAAACTTCCGTTTGACTCATACGGGTCTGCACCAAGCATCAACACATAGTCGGTGCGATCCAAATCAGGAATTGCGACAGATGCAACGGTGCCATACATGTATGCGGACGCAACTTGTTTTGGAAGTTGATCGACAGACGATGCACTAAAACGTTGCTTTGTTCCAATGGCTTGCATCCAAGCACGGTTGTACAACAACGGCGCAAGGTTGTGCGCGTTTGGGTTACCAACATACGTGCCCACAGATCCGCGACCATGCGTGTTGATCACTCCCATTAATCCGCGCTCAACTTCTTGCCAAGCTTCTTGCCAGGAAACTTCAACGTGCTCGCCATTGCGCTTGATAAGTGGTTTGCGTAAACGATCTGGGTCTTCGTGCAGTTGCTTGAGCGTGCTGCCCTTTGGGCAGATGAACCCATGACTAAACACATCATCGCGGTCTCCGCGAATACGCGACACTTTGTCGCCTTTGACAGTGATCTCGAGCCCGCACGTTGCTTCACAGAGTGGACATGTGCGATAGACAACTCGCTCGTGGTCGACAATTGACATCCCTGTATCGTGCCACACAGAGTCGCTCTCACCAATAGGCTTGATTTTCTGTGAGACGCATATTTCCCGCACCCAGCGCAGAAATTTCTGTGCGCGAGGCGTATGGCATAGATCGATCGCGCATTACAACGAGCGCCGGTAGCCAACCAGCTAGTCGACCAACTAGTCGACCAACGATTGGCCTGTGCATGGTCATGAGTCTCGATGGATCAACTGTGGTCTTAGGCAATTCGCGCGCGCTATCTGGCGATGCTGACCGCTCAATACTGATAGGGCTGCGTTCGTTGGCCGATGTGATTGTCGTCGGTTCATCGACCGTTCGCATCGATGACTACGGCCCTCCTTCTCGCAAAGACCTGCGTGTAGGAGTTGTTTCGCGCACGGGAAATGTCGACTTAACGACCCCACTTTTCACCAGCGGTGCAGGATTCCTCATCATCCCCGAAGACGCCCCAGAGCCGTCCAACCCGACTGTCACCTGCATTCGCGCGGGACGAGGTTCGGTGGATTTTGCCGCTGCGATGAGTCAGCTCGACGGCACGTTTATCCAGCTCGAAGGTGGCCCAGGACTGAACGCTTCGATGGCACATGCCGATCTGATCGATGAAATCAATCTGACCATCAGCCCAAACATTGCAGCAAACAATGAAACTCGTCTGCTCAGCGAAGCATTGCCAATCTTGAAACGATTTACGTTGTCGCACATTCTCGAAGAGGACGGATTTTTGTTTTTGCGCTACACGCGAAACAAAAACTAAGCGCGCGAAGTACTTGCGTGCTTTTCAAGTAACGCGAGTTCGCGCTTGAAGTCTGCAGCATCATCAAAGTTTTTGTAGACACTCGCAAAACGCATGTACGCCACTTCGTCAATCGAACGCAATTGCTCGAGCACCGCATGACCCACCTGATTGCTCGTCACGTCTCCGCCCTCAAGGCGTAACGCATCTTCAATTCGCTCGGCAATTTCCATGATCATTTCGTCACCGACCGGCCTGCCCTTGACGGCGGCCTGGATGCCGGCCATCATTTTGAGGCGATCAAAAGGCTGTTTGCCACCGCCGCGTTTGACCACGTTGAGAGCCACTTCTTCTAAGCGCTCGTAGGTAGTAAATCGATAGCCACATTGTGTGCAACTACGACGACGACGAATTGCGCCCCCCTCTTCGGAGAGCCGCGAATCGATCACCTTGGTGTCGTCAAACGAACAACTTGGACAATGCACTTCACGCACATTACACCAGATGCTTCAATAGAAATTGGGATTTTTACTGAATTATGGAATGCGAACCAGTTGACCTGCGACGATTGCATCACCATTGAGGCGCACAAGTTGATCAACAAGTTCTGAAATATTTGCTTGAGGTGCAACCCTTTGCGCAATCGCCCACAACGTGTCGCCTGGCTGTGCAATAACCGTGCGCGGTTCAACCGACTGACCCGCCACTGCTTGATCGGCTTGGGCCGATGTGCCAGTTGCACCAATTACTCCAGCGATAACGACACCGAGAATGAGCATCGATGCAACCAACACCACGAGCCGACGGCGCTGGTACGTGGCAACCGAAGGGGCACTGGCCGCGTTAGTAGCCAATGATGGATGCTGGGCGGAACGTCGAGCTGCCGGACGACTGGCTGGACGGGTACCTGGCCGGCTGGCTGGGCGATAAGTCCCAACTGGGGTTGGGTCAAGCTCGGGAACGAGGTACAGATGTCGTGCTGGGCGAACATGCTGGCGAGTCGTTATTTGGCGGGTTGTAGTTTGGTGGTTCAGTGCTAGTGCCATGATTAGTCCTTCTTTTTTGATGGTGTGTAAGGGTTTGAGGGGGGTTTAATCTCGTACAAACCACTCTAGCGAACGGGTGTTCGGAGTTTGCGGATATTACGAACATTTGTTCGCCGAACAGGTGTTTGACTCTGGGGGCGAACACCCGTACGATGGAGCCATGACTTCCCTTCCCGTAAGCGCCCACACCCAGCTCACCGACCGCCAGCGCGGCATCCTCGACTTCATCGAAAAGAACATGCGCGAGCGTGGCTACCCACCATCGGTGCGCGAGATCGGTGAGGCAGTTGGCCTCAGTTCATCGGCCACCGTGCACAATCACCTCGGCACACTGCAAAAACTCGGTTACCTGCATCGCGATCCAACGAAGCCACGTGCGATTGAAGTTCGTTACGAAGCATCCAGTGGCGTTGCAATGGAAAGGCGTCCAGTCAAACACGTTCCACTCGTGGGTGACGTCGCTGCAGGCGTCAATGTGCTCGCGCAAGAAAATGTTGAAGAACTCGTTCCCCTACCAATGGACTTCACCGGTGACGGCGAATTGTTCATGTTGCGCGTTCGCGGCAACTCAATGATCGACGCTGGCATTTTGGACGGCGACTTTGTTGTGTGTCGTCAGCAAACAACAGCCGACAACGGTGACATTGTGGTTGCGGGTATTCCAGGCGACGAAGCGACAATCAAGACTTTTGCCAAGACCGGAAACACCATCACTCTCACACCATCCAACTCTTCAATGAAGCCGATGAAGTTTGAGACCGACGAAGTTTCGGTTTACGGCAAGCTCGTTACCGTACTTCGCCGCCTCTAAGCGAGGCGTTGGGCCATCAACTC
>WLPO01000063.1 GCA_009698745.1 Actinomycetota bacterium | reverse complement strand
GTTTTGGCGCGATCTTCGGTGACACCGAGGCAGCCGGCTTCTTCGGGGGTGAGCCAACCAAGTACGTATGAAAGATGCATACCGAACCGAGCTTCGTTTTCGGTCTTGTTGGCACCGGCACTGTGCATTGTCTTTCCCAGGTAGATCATTCCACTGCCGGCTGGCATTACAGCCTGAGTGATTTCGGCGTCGGTGGCTTGTCGAGAGAAGTCATCCCATACGTGACTGCCGGGCACAACTCGTGTGGCACCATTTTCTGCAGTGAAGTCAGAGAGTGCAAACATGCAGCTGATCTGACACGGTGGCGCAGTCGGTGAGCACATTGCTGGCCAGTCATCAGAATCTCGGTGCAGATATTGCGGAGCACCACCAGGCATGACGATCATCATCTGGCCGGTGTTCATCCAGTACGACGCACAAGAGGGCTTGAGCAGTTCATCGGCTACGCCGGTCAAGATTGGGTGCACCAATACTTCGTCGGCAAATGTCTGCGAGCGTTGGGCAAGGCGAGTGAAGCGCTTGGTTTGTTGACCCCAAAAATGGTTGACGTTTTCGTTATCTGATTTTGGCCCTACTTGAGATGTCTCACTTTGTGGAGCAAGCTCGTTGAGCAAATTAGCCACAACCTGAGGGGAGAGCATGTTGTGCACGATGACTCCGCCGTCTTTAGCGAGCACTTCAAGGATTTCGGTGAGCGAATTGTGCTTGGTATCTAGAACCTGCAACACCGGGGCATGCACTGTGTTCATGTGTCAATTCTACTCCTGTGATGTAATACTCAAATCACTGTGATGAATGATTTAACTATCGATTTGCAAGTCAATCAAGGCCAATGTTCATGGGCACAATTGATTGAAATTGCACACATCGCTGAAAACAATAATTATTCAACATTGTGGGTTGCTGACCATTTGTCAGGTCAGGTCATGAATGCCCCATCGATGCCAGAGTGCTTCACATTGCTCGGTGCGTTGGCTGCAACAACTTCAACGATCAATATTGGGCCACTAGTTGCAAATGTTGGCAACAGACACCCAGGTGTGCTTGCAAGTGCTGCCGCCACAGTGCAAAACATTTCTGCGGGACGATTAATACTTGGTCTTGGGGCGGGTGCATCGCCAGCGAGCACGTTTGCTGCCGAGCAGAACGCACTCGGTATTGAGATTCCGCGCACGATGCAAGAGCGTCATGCAAAACTTGAACACACGCTCGATGTGTTAGACGAAATTTGGTCGCCAACTCGAGATGAAAAGTTTGCGACATTTGAAATGCCGTGCAAGTTGCCACCAAGAATTCTTGGCGTGAACAGCGCGGCGCTTGCAAAAGTTTCGGGTACGCGGACTGACGGTGTGAATATCCGATCGAGTCACCCACAGCGTGCAGAGATTTTGAGAACTGCACAAGAAGCCGCCACAGCAGTAGGGAAGTCTGACTTCATCGTTTCGGTTTGGGATTGGTTTGATGAGGCGTTGCTTGATGCGTCATCGCCGATTCGTCAGCAATTGGCAGGCGAGGGTGTGAACAAGATTATTTTGTTGATGCGCGGTGTGCCAGACGCAAAACGTCTTGCTGTAAAACGCTCGTTATGAAACGATATTGACGAGACGCTTCGGCACCACGATGATTTTGCTTGGTGTAGCACCGGCGAGCATCTGCACAACTTTTTCGTCTGACATGGCGAGTGATCGCAATTCATCATCTGAAACATCAGCAGCAACCGACAATTTGGAACGCATCTTGCCATTGATCTGAACCGGAATTTCGATGGTGTCTTGCACCAGCAACTGTGGATCGGCTTTTGGAAACGGCATGTATGTCAGTGACTCTGTGCGACCCAGTCGCTGCCAAATCTCTTCAGCCATGTGTGGACATAGGGGTGAAAGCATTTGTGTCATCTGCACTGCAACTTCGCGTGGAGTGGAACCAGCCTCGTTGACGTAAATAGTCAGCGCATTGTTGAGTTCGATCATCTTGGAGATGGCCGTATTGAATCGGAGGTGTTCAAGATCGTTGGCAACGCCATGGATTGCTTTATGCAGTTCACGTTGCAAAGGAAGTGGTGCTGCATCGTCGCTGACGTGCAATTCACCAGTGTCTTCGTCGACCATATTGCGCCACAACCGTTGCAAGAAGCGTTGCATGCCCACAACATCACGGGTGTTCCAAGGGCGACTTGCTTCAAGTGGTCCAGTCGACATCTCGTAGAGCCGGAAAGTATCTGCGCCAAACTCGTCATACATTTCGTCTGGTGTAACAATATTTTTGAGGCTCTTTCCCATCTTGCCGTATTCGCGCTTTACTTTTTCGCCATTCCACTCGTATTGATTGCCTCCATTACCACTTCCGCTTTCAGCGACTTCTGTGACTTCATTGGCGGGAACGGTCTGTCCGCGTTCATCGCGGTAGGCATATGCCTGAATGTAACCCTGATTGAACAAGCGATGGAATGGCTCGAGGCTCGAGACATGACCAAGGTCAAATAACACTTTGTGCCAGAAGCGGCTGTAGAGCAAGTGCAGCACTGCGTGCTCGACACCACCTACATAGAGGTCGACACCGCCGGTGTGACCGTCATGTTTTGGTCCCATCCAATATTTCTCAACGTCCTTATCAATGAACGCTTCAGAGTTTGTTGGGTCGAGGTAACGCAACTCGTACCAACATGAGCCGGCCCATTGCGGCATGACGTTTACTTCGCGACGGTATTGGCGCGGCCCGTCACCCAAGTCGAGAGTCACGTTGACCCATTCGCTCACTCGTGCAAGTGGAGGGATTGGGTCTGATGTTTGATCATTTGGATCAAGTGCTTGAGGCTTAAAGTCGGCAAGTTCTGGAAGCTTGATCGGTAAAGCGCCGATGGGAACAGCAATCGGCTGATCGTCTTCGTCGTACACAATTGGAAATGGCTCACCCCAATAGCGCTGACGCGAAAACAGCCAATCACGCAAGCGATAGGTGACAGCACTCGCACCACATTTGTTTGCATCAAGCCACGTGTTTGCCAACAACGTTGCTTCCTCAATCGTGCGCTTACCGTTGAGGGTCAGTGAGTCATTTTTGGAGTTGATGTATGTTCCTTCGCCAACAAATGCTTGCGGCCAGGTGCTGCAATCGTCTGAAATTGCAATCTCGCGGGAGGTAAACCATTCATCAGTTGGCATCTGCGTGGCAATGATTGGCAAGTCGTATTTGCGAGCAAAATCAAAGTCGCGTTGGTCGCCAGAAGGCACAGCCATGATTGCGCCAGTGCCGTATCCCATCAATACATAGTCAGCGATCCAAACGGGAATCTGTGCGCCATTAATTGGATTGGTGGCAAAAGATCCGGTGAACGCACCAGTCTTTGGTCGAGTTTCGTCGCGACGATCTTCATCCTGCATTGCAGCGGTCGCTGCACGGTATGCATCAACCGTTTTTCGTTGATCGGCCGTGGTGAGAGCATCAACCATCGGGTGCTCGGGTGAAAGCACCATAAATGTTGCGCCAAACAATGTGTCGGGGCGAGTCGTGAAGATCTCAATCGAACCTGCTTCGGCAGCAAAGTGCACTTTTGCTCCGACACTTCGACCGATCCAATTGCGTTGCATCAACTTGATTGGTTCTGGCCAGTCGAGACGATCCAAGTCTTCAAGCAAACGATCTGCATACTTCGTGATACGCATCGTCCACTGGCGCATGTTGCGCTTAAAAACTGGGTAGTTACCAATATCGCTGCGACCTTCTGCAGTGACTTCTTCGTTTGCGAGGATTGTGCCAAGACCTGGACACCAGTTGACAGGCGCATTCGACAAGTACACAAGCCTGTACTCGCTAATGAGTTCTTGTTGCTCAACCTTGGTGAGCTTCGACCATTCACCTGAGTTGGTTGACCGCGTGCCGCTTGCGAACTCTTCAATCAATTCGCTGATTGGTCGTGCGCGCTGCGCAGTCTCGTCGTACCACGAATTAAAAATCTGCAAAAAGATCCACTGTGTCCATTTGTAAAACTCTTCATCGGTTGTCGACACACTGCGTCGTGCGTCATGACCAAGACCAAGGCGTCGCAACTGACGGCGCATGTTTGCGATATTTGATTCGGTGTTTATGCGCGGGTGTATGCCGGTAACGATTGCGTGTTGTTCGGCTGGCAATCCAAAACTGTCATAGCCAAGTGCGTGCAAGACATTGAAACCATCCATTCGCTTGTAACGCGCAAAAACATCGGTGGCGATATAGCCGAGTGGGTGACCAACGTGCAGACCGGCACCCGATGGGTAGGGAAACATGTCGAGAACAAATAATTTGTCACGGCCTGCAACCTTGTCAGGTTGGGCCAAAGGGCCAGCTGGGTTGGGGGCTTCAAAGGTGCCCTCGCGCTCCCAAATGTCTTGCCACTTGGTCTCAACCTGGGTTGCCAACGCGGCGGTATATCGAAATATAGGCGTTTTGGTGGTTGGGTCATTGCCAACTACCGCGCCAGTGGCAGTTCGAGGCTCGTTTTGGGCTGGGGGTTTTGCAGACATCGCCTCCGTATCGTAGATGAGCGAAGCATGGTTTCAATGGAGAGGCAAAAGGCAGGATCACGATGACAAGACGAGAACGTGGTTCGGACGGTCGTGGCGATGGCGGCAATAGCGGTCGATCTGGCGGCAAAGCCGGTGGTCAGTCACGCGGTAAATCGGCAGGAAAATCAGGTGGTCGCTCCAACAGCCGCAAGCACAGCTATCCGCGCGCGGCACGAATCAGCGAAACAGTTCGCGAAGTAGTTGCTGAAGAACTTGTGCGTATCGACGATGATCGTCTGGCATTTGTGACGGTGACATCTATTGATGTCGATTCAGAGATGAATCGCGGAATCGTTTTTTACGATTCGTTGCAGGGAGAAGAGGGCGACAAGCAGATTCTGGAAGCGTTGAATGAGAATCGCAAACGATTGCAGTCGGCAATAGCAACTCAGATACATGCGCGACGAACACCGATTCTTGAGTTTCGACCAGACGACGGCATTCGTGCTGCTGCCCGCATCGACGAGGTGTTGCGCAACGACCCGATGCGCACCCGAAATCTTGAGAGCGATAGCAACGACGCGTTACATACAGACAACGAGTAGTCGTGGCACGTCGCCGCCCACCAACCGTGCACGGTTTGGCAATCATTGACAAGCCAGCAGGAGTGACAAGTCACGACGTAGTAAATCAGATGCGCAAATTGTTGGGCGAGAGACGCATTGGTCATGCCGGCACGCTCGACCCAGATGCAACTGGCGTGTTGCTCGTCGGCGTTGGTTATGTAACGAGGCTGATGCAGTTTTTGAGTGGTATGGATAAAACGTACGAAGCAGAAGTTGTGTTTGGGGTAGAAACGAACACGCTCGACTCGGCGGGTGAAGTAACTGCACGGCATGACATGACGGGTATCACTATTGAGCAGGTACGAATTGCTGCCAAAAAACTCACTGGTGAAATTATGCAAATACCGCCGATGGTCTCGGCAATTCGGGTTGACGGCAAACGCTTGCACGAACTTGCGCGTGAGGGTGTGGTGGTGGAGCGCAAACCACGGCCCGTCACTGTGCACTCGTTTGACGTGCAACCAACCGATGATCCACTCGTCGTGAGCATTGTTGTCAATGTTTCATCAGGCACCTATGTGCGCACGCTTGCGGCTGACCTCGGAACACTGTTGGGAGGTGGAGCACACTTACGAAACCTAAAGAGAACTTCTGTTGGTGACTTCACGATTTCCGAATCGCATTCGCCGGAGTCTGCGGTGTTGTTGTCTCCGATTACTGCGTTGCGCTCAATGACTCAAATAGTTGTAGATGCCCCAACAGCAGACATGGTGCGACATGGGCGAGTGTTGCCCGCATGGAAAGAAAGTGCTCCGTGGGCAATTGTTGATGAGCAAGGCATTTTGCTCGGTGTATATGACGTTTTTGAAAGTCATGGACAAGTAGATGCCACACGGGCTAAACCCACTGTGGTTTTAGCCGAAGCGATAGCGTGATTCTTCGTGCAAGTCATTCGCGAAATTCTTAAAAGCTCTGATCCGATGCGGTCGGTCGTGACGATTGGCGCTTATGACGGTGTGCATCGCGGCCATCAAGCAGTTATTGCTCAAGTGAAGGCAGCCGCGCAACAGTTGGGCTGTCGCAGTGTCGTAATTACGTTCGATCGCCATCCAGCGTCGGTGGTAAGGCCAGAGTCTGCACCAAAGTTGCTTACAGACATCGATCAAAAACTTGATCTCCTCGAAAAAACTGGCGTAGATGCAACGATGATTGTCGGCTTTGATGCATCACAATCGACAGAAGAGCCTGCTTCGTTTGTCAAGAGGGTGTTGGTTGAGGCGCTCAACACGAAAGTGATTGTCGTTGGCGAAGATTTCCACTTTGGCGCAAAGCGCGCCGGCAATGTTGCCATGTTGCGCGAGCTGGGAAAGCAGTTTGATTTTGAAGTTACACCAATACAACTCGTGCAACGTCCAGACGGTGTTACCGAGCCTGTGAGCTCAACTTCAATTCGTCGTGCACTTGCTGGTGGCCAGGTTGAAGTTGCCACAAGCTTGTTGGGCCGTGCCTACGAAGTGCGTGGCGCAGTGGTCAACGGCGATAAGCGTGGTCGCACGATTGGTTTTCCAACGGCGAATGTCGAAGTCCCTAATGCAATGTGTCTACCGGCAGATGGTGTGTATGCGGGAAGTTTTCAGCGCGCAGATGGTTCGGTGCATGCATGTGCAATCAACCTCGGTCGACGACCAACATTTTTTGAACACGCCGACCATTCACTACTTGAAGCTCATTTACTTGATTTTGAAGGCGACCTATACGGCGAACAAGTAAGCGTCACGTTTGAGCACTTCTTGCGCAGCGAGCGCAAGTTTGATGGCTTAGAAGCGATTAAGACGCAGTTGCAGCTTGATGTTGCAGCGGCACGAGCAGCAACGAGCAGTACCCGACGAAGCTAAATAGTGAGCACTGCACCTTTGCGTGCAGGCTCTCGGTCTGGTCGACCGTATGTTGTGTTGCGTTGCAAGAGTGAACGACCAATTGGTTCGGTGATTGCGCGAAACGCATCTTCGGTCATGCCTTGACCATGGCTTGCACCTGCAGCACGTGAGATGTTTTCGTTCATCAATGTGCCACCCATGTCGTTGCAGCCGGCTTGCAACAATTGTGCTGCGCCGATTGGGCCGATCTTTGTCCACGACACCTGAATGTTGTCAATCAGGCCGTGATAGGCGATGCGTGCAATTGAGTGCATCAGCAGCGTTTCCCTGAATGTTGGCCCGCGACGAGACTTGTGCTGCAAATAAATAGGTGATGCCATGTGCACAAATGGCAGGCCAACAAATTCGGTGAAGCCGCCGGTCTGTGCTTGCAGAGCGCGAGTGCGTACGATGTGCTTGGCCCAACTAAGTGGGTGCTCGACAGATCCAAACATAATGGTGATGTTTGAGCGCAAGCCTGCTTCGTGGGCTACTTGGTGGCACTCAAGCCACTCTTCTGTATTGATCTTGTCTGGGCACAAGATCGCGCGTATGTCATCGTCCAAAATTTCGGCTGCTGTACCTGGCAACGATGCAAGACCAGCATCCTTGAGCCGCATGATGTAGTTGTAGAGCGGTTCTCCTAGGCGTTTTGCGCCTTCGGTGACTTCGAGTGCGGTGAAACCGTGAACATGCATGTCTGGCACGGCATCTTTTACTGCTCGTGTGACATCGATGTAATAGTCACCATCAAAGTCCGGGTGAATACCACCCTGCAAAGTAACTTCGGTGGCGCCTAAATCCCATGCCTCGCGTGCGCGATTGGCAATGTCGTCAAGCGTGAGCAAGTAGGGGGTGCCTCGCAGGTTGAGCGAGAGCGGACCTTTGGAAAACCCACAGAACTTGCACTTAAACGTACACACGTTGGTGTAGTTGATATTGCGGTTGTGCACCCAAGTGATGGCGTCACCGACAACTTGTTTGCGCAAGTCGTCAGCAACTTTTGCAATTGCGCGGACTTCTTTTCCACGAGCGCTGAAGAGCGTG
>WLPO01000062.1 GCA_009698745.1 Actinomycetota bacterium | reverse complement strand
TGTTGCGTGGGTTGGCCAATACTTCGCCGTAGAACAACTTGGTGTTTGGTTGTACTGCTGCCTTCCACTGATCAAGATTGTCTGGGTCTTCAACGAACGTGACGTTGATTCCCAACTTTGGCAACGTGTAGTGAAACAAGTTGTATGTGCCACCGTACAAACTTGGCGATGCAACGATGTGCGATCCGGTTTCTGCGATTGTAAGAATTGCAAGCAACTCTGCGGATTGTCCGGAGCTCACTGCAAGTGCGCCTGGCAAACCAACTGCTGTTGCAGTGCCGCCTTCGAGTGACGACAAGCGTGCTTCGAGTACACCTTGCGTTGGGTTCATGATGCGCGTGTAGATGTTGCCAATCTCGGCAAGCGCAAATAAGTTTTGTGCATGCTGTGCATCGCGAAACACGTAACTCGTGGTGCGATACACAGGTACGGCGCGCGCACCAGTGGTTGGGTCGGCAACTTGGCCGGCGTGAATTTGACGTGTTTCGAAACCCCAGTTGTTAGTCATGACAAGTACCCTAGGGGGCAATTGTTGACCAAACAACTCGGGATTAAAAAACTCTTTATCTATAGGCTTTTTAGCCTATTTAGGGCTTAATGGGCTTTTTCAGCCTCCGGAAATTTCGGAGACTTTCTTCTTTCCCTTGGAGATCCACGGCATCATTGAGCGCAACTGAGCACCAACCTTTTCGATTGGGTGACTGCGACCAGCATTTTGCAACTCGGCAAAACGCTTGCGGCCACCGTCGCTCTCGGCGATCCACTCTTCGGCAAACTTACCCGACTGAATCTCACCGAGAATCTTTTTCATCTCTGCTTTGGTATCGGCATTGATGATGCGTGGTCCGCGCGAAACGTCGCCGTACTCGGCAGTGTCGGAGATGGAATAACGCATTCCAGCGATTCCTTCTTCGTACATCAAGTCAACAATCAACTTCACTTCGTGCAAGCACTCGAAGTACGCCATCTCTGGCTGGTAGCCAGCCTCGACGAGAGTTTCGAACCCGGCTTGAACGAGTGATGTCAAACCACCGCAGAGCACTACTTGCTCACCGAACAAGTCGGTCTCGGTCTCTTCAGTAAATGTTGTTTCAAGAACACCTGCGCGTGCGCCGCCGATTGCTTCGGCATACGACAACGCAATTGCTTTTGCTTTGCCCGATGCATCTTGCTCAACAGCGATCAGTGCAGGAACGCCACCACCTTCGGTGTATGTGCGACGCACCAAGTGGCCTGGGCCCTTTGGAGCAATCATGATCACGTCGACACCCTTTGGTGCTTCGATGCGATTGAAACGAATGTTGAAACCGTGAGCAAACGCAATTGCCTTGCCCTCGGTGAGGTGCGGTTGAATGCTCTCTTCGTAAATTTTCTTTTGCTCGGTATCTGGAGCAAGGATCATGATCACGTCGGCGAATTTTGTGGCGTCGGCAATTGACATCACGCGCAAGCCAGCGCTTTCGGCTTTGGCTTTTGACGACGAACCATCGCGCAAACCAACAACTACATCAACACCCGACTCTTTGAGGTTGAGTGCATGTGCGTGACCTTGTGAGCCGTAACCAACAATGGCTACTTTCTTTGAGCGGATGATCGCCGGGTCGGCATCTTTCTCGTAATAAATATTCGCGGCCATTATTTTGCCTTTCCTTGTGTGTTTAGTGCTTTAGAAACTTTGGTTGCTGTATCGAGTTTTGGAAGTGCAACGCGACCAGTGCGCTGCGATTCTGTAATCCCATATTGTCGCAGCAATTCTGTGAAATCGTCCAACTTTTCAGGACTTCCATCCAGGGAAACGATTACGGCGTCAGCCCCAACCGAAAGAATGCGGCCCTCAAAGATGTTGACCAATTCGACGATTTCGGCGCGCTCTGTGCCACCTGCCTTGACAGTTGCGACCATGAGCTCGCGCTCGACCGACTTGCGGGGGTCGAGCTCAGAAATGCGAACTACATCAATCAGCTTGAACAACTGCTTGACAATCTGCTCAAGAGGAGCCGACTCAACGTCGACCACGATGGTGATGCGGCTGTACTCAGCTTGTTCGGTTGGCGCAACGGCCAGCGAAAAGATGTTGTAACCGCGACGTGCAAACAATGACGCAACGCGCGCGAGCACGCCTGGTCGGTTTTGCACAAGCACCGACAACATGTGATGTGTTGGTGCACTGCCGTATGGATTTGAGCCGCTCATTTGAGGAACTCCTTCCGACCGCTTTGTGATGGCGGCAACATGATGGCGTCGTTGGTGGTGCCCGGTGCGATCATCGGATACACAATTTCTCGTGCATCAACGCGGAAGTCGACAACAACTGGTCGATCATTAATCGAGTTTGCTTTGTCAATTGCTGCTTCAACTTCGGATGGATCATCAACGCGAATACCGACGCAACCCATCGCCTCTGCCCACTTGACATAGTTCGGTGTATCTGGCGACAAATACACCTCTGAGTAACGCTCGTCGTAGAACATCTCTTGCCATTGGCGAACCATGCCGAGGTACGAGTTGTTGAGAATGCCGATCTTGACCGGAATTTTTTCGATTGATGCAGTGACCAACTCTTGTGCGGTCATCTGGAAACAACCGTCGCCGTCGATTGCCCAAACTGTTTTGTCTGGACGACCAACTTTTGCGCCGATCGCTGCAGGAACCGAGAAACCCATAGTTCCTAAGCCACCGGAGTTGACCCATGTGTACGGCTCGTTGAAGCGCCAGTACTGGCTGGACCACATTTGGTGCTGACCAACACCCGACACGAGAATCGTGCCTTCTGGTGCTGCATCACGCAATTTTTCTAAACAATATTGTGGCTTGAGTGGGCCACCTGGCTCGCTCTGTTCGTATGTCAATGGAAACTGCTCTTGCCAACCGCTGACACGACTGCGCCACGGCTTGAGATCGGCTTGCGATGTGCCGCCCTGCAGCAATTCTTGAATTGCTTTGACCATCTCTTCGATGACCAAGCGGCAGTCACCCACGATTGGGACGTCTGGCTTGCGTACTTTGCCCTGCTCTGCTGGGTCAATATCGACGTGGATAATTTTTGCATCTGGTGCAAAGCCGTTGACTTTTCCGGTAACGCGGTCGTCGAAACGTGCACCGAGTGCAATCAACAAGTCGCTCTTTTGCATTGCAGTAACTGCAGTTGCAGTGCCATGCATACCTGGCATGCCCAAGCACAACGGGTGATCGTCTGGAAATGCACCGCGTGCCATCAATGTGGTGACAACTGGAATCTGTGTGAGTTCGGCAAGTGCACGCAATGCATCAGCAGCACGTGCTTTCAAAACACCGCCACCGACATAGAGCACTGGACGCTCGCTACGCAAAATTAATTGCGCAGCCTCTTTGATCATGCGTGTGTGACCCTTGGTGTTTGGTTTGTAACCAGGAAGGCTGTCGGCAACTTCATCATCGGTCGGCCAATTCCAACTCATTGTGTTTTGCAAAACATCTTTTGGAACGTCGATGAGCACTGGGCCCGGACGACCCGTAGTTGCGATGTGAAATGCCTGACGAATTGCCATTGGCAAATCTTCCGCACTCATAACAAGTTCATTGTGCTTGGTGATGCTGCGCGTGATGCCAACTGTGTCGCACTCTTGAAACGCATCGGTACCGATTGCAGATGTAGAAACCTGACCGGTGATCGCAACCATTGGAATCGAGTCCATGAATGCATCGCACAACGGCGTCACCATGTTGGTTGCAGCAGGACCACTCGTAACCATGGCAACTCCAGGACGACCAGTGACATGCGCATAGCCCTCGGCCATGTGACCGGCACCTTGCTCGTGACGCACCAAGATGTGGCGAATTGACGACTTGAGCAACGGGTCGTATGCAGGCAAGATGCAACCACCTGGCAGACCGAACATCACATCCACGTTCTCCATCTCGAGGCCGCGAATCAGTGCTTCGGCACCGGTGATCTTTTCACCGAGCTTTCCTGCTTTCGTTTGCTTGGATGTCATGTGTTTCTCCGTTTTTTAAACTTGTTTTTGGGGAATAAAAAAGCCTCCCTTGTGGGAGGCTTGGGCACACGCGGCGAGAGCCGGTGCGCCTATCTAACTACTACTACGACTTTTGTATTGAATGTGGCGGTTGCCTTTGTTGTGAACACATCTTTCAGTGTGTCAGCACAATTGCCGTTCGGCAACCGATCCCCCAATTAATAGTGCCTCAAGATCGGTTTTTACAGGGCTGGACGGGCCTCGACGACTACTCGTCTGAGCAGATTGAGGCTTTGCCAGTGAGGGCTTGCGCCAACAACCGAACTTCGCACACTGGCCACCGGAGCAATGGCCGAGATCACCTTGACCCTGAGCCCCACAACCTTCAACGAGAGGTATTTACACACACTTCGCGCACGTTGCACATTGAGTCGACTCACCGTGCCGTGAGGATTACTGGGCGAATACGACGTGCACGTCACTACATCACCACGCTTGAGATTGTTTGAGTAGCGACCGAGTCGCCTGAGTTGCTCTGTACTGAGTGCCGACATGTTGAGCGCGAACGGCTGCACAAGAAGTGACGGGATCGTGCGCACGACAACAAGTTGCGGCGTGACCGTTGTCGTCGTAGTAGTTAGCGCAACCGTTGTAGTTGTAGTTGTAGTTGGCGCAACCGTTGTCGTGGTCGTAGTCGTAGTTGGTGCGACCGTTGTAGTTGTGGTTGACGTACTGGTTGATGTACTCGACGACGAAGATGTAGTTGGCGCAACCGTTGTCGTCGTGGTTGTAGACGTTGTAGTAGGTGGAGATGTTGTCGTTGTAGTCGTAGTTGTAGTCGTAGTCGTAGTCGTCGTTACCGGTGTGACTGCCGACAGTGCGAGCGCCGTTGCACTCGTGTTGACAATGTTGCGTGCACTGACCCGAAACGAATACGACGTGTCATTAACAAGACCAGTAACGGTCGCGCCGAGCGATGTAGACACGCCGTCGTCAAACAACGACCACACACCAGAACCATGCACCGAATACTCCACCACATAGTCGGTGACTGCCGACCCACCGTTGTCAACGGGTGCACTCCACGACACTGTTGCTTGCGTGTCGCCTGCAACTGCAACAACACTTTGTGGCGCAGTTGGTTCGGTAGCGGTATCAACAGAACCACCGAGTGCAACAACTGCTAGCGAATCACCCATCTCGCCCGTGGTCGCGCCGATTGCAGCGATTCCATCTGATCCAAGCTGGCCACTTGATCCGTCGCCCCAACATTTGGCGCTCCCGTTGTTGAGCACCGCACATGTGTGTGCACCACCCGCGCTGATTGCTAGCGCTGTGCGGCCAGTGCCGAGAGAAACTGCTGCAAGGTTGGTGCCCATTTCGCCTGCACCATCACCAAGATCGTTCTGATTTTCGTATCCAAGTTTTCCGTAACCACCGTTACCCCAGCACTTGACCGTCGCGTTGTCCAACACCGCGCACGTGTGCGCAATGCCCGCGCTGATCGCACGCGCGGTGCGACCTGCGCCAACGTCGACAATGCCAAGCGAATTTCCCATCTCGCCTGCGCCATCACCCAAATTGTTGGTTGCACCTGAACCCAATCGACCATTACTGCCAGAGCCCCAACACTTGATCGTTGCGTTGTCGAGAATTGCGCACGTGTGTGCATCGCCCGCGCTTAATGCAAGTGCGGTGCGACCAGAACCCAAATCGATTGCGGGTGTTACAGCAACAGTTGCCGAACCCGAATGACCGATGTTGGTGATTGCACCCTGACCCAACTGACCAGAGCTACCTCGGCCCCAACAGACCACCGAAGCGTTGTCGAGAATGGCGCACGTGTGGTTTGAGCCAGCCGCGATGAAGCGCGCGCTACGACCAGCGGCGAATGCCACGGCAACCAATGAGTTGCCCATCTCGCCTGCGCCATCGCCGATTGTTGCTGTAGAGCCAATGCCCAACTGGCCATAGGTGCCACGACCCCAACACTTGACCGAATAATTGTCGAGCAATGCACACGAGTGCTGCGAACCAACCGAAATTTGTAGCGCTGTGCGGCCGGTGCCAAGCGCAACTGCGGGCAGTGAGTCGCCCATTTGCCCAGTCGAGTTGCCACGATCGGCAGAATCCTCATATCCCAATCGCCCATAGAGACCCGAACCCCAACACTTGACCGTTGCGTTGTCAAGCAGCGCACATGTGTGTGATGCGCCAGCAGAAATTGAGCGCACAGTGCGACCAGCACCAAGAGAAACAGTGCTCGAAGTTGCGACAATTGCACCAACGCCATCACCAATGTTGTCGATGGCCGCGTTTCCCAACTGGCCGTCTGCACCCATACCAAAACACTTGACCGAGTTGTCGCTCAACACGATGCATGTGTGATTGTCGCCTGCAGTGATGTAACGCATGCGTGCTTGGGATTGTGTTGATGCACCACTTGCATCGATGAGTGCACCACCAGCGGTGTCGGCACGTGCGTCGCGCGCGGTGTGCACACTACAAAAAACAACCAATGCAATTGTTGTGAGCGCTGCAATATGTTTTCTGTGCATGCATCAGAAAATATGTGTCAACAAAATCATCGGCGACATTGAGCGACAACAAATGCTTGATATTTATTTGTATTTGCTTATCTTTGTTTGGATCTCGATCAATCCAGCCGGGAAAATGTGTGTTAGGGGTAGCACTCATAGGTAATTGCACCTACACTGCGAATATGGGAATCAAACCAACAAAAGAACAACTCACTGCATTTCTTACAGCGCCATCAAGCGGCCCGATCCACATGGTCAATTTGCTCAAGTTCAAGGCAAAGACATCTGACGACAAATCGGGTGAGGCCTCGTACAACAAGTACGGCGAAAACGTCATCAAGATGGTGACCGAGCGCGGTGGAAAACTCGTCTGGCACGGAAAGCCAATGGGCGTACTCATTGGCGACAACGAAGCCGACAAATGGGACTACATCGTCATTGTCGAATACCCAAGTCGCGAAGTGATGATTGAAATGACTTCAAATCCGAAGTACGACGAAATTCATGGAGATCGCGAAGACGGACTCGAGCGCACTGCTCTGATTCCGACTCGCCCATTTACAGTTTCATCGTAAGCGAGTAAACAGCCTTTTCTATGCCTAAAGAATCAACTGTCAGCGAGCAATCGCTTGAAACGCAAGTAGATGGTCGGGTTGCTCGGTCTGAGCGCACCCGCGAAGCTATTGCCGAAGCACTTCTCGAACTACTCGAAGAAGGAGTGCTGCGTCCACGCGCTCAAGAGATTGCAAAGCGTGCAGACGTTGCTGTGCGTACCGTGTTTCAGCACTTCGATGACATGGAAAGTTTGTACGGCGAGATTTTGCGTCGACAGTCCGAACGGATCGCGCCATTTCTAGTACCACTTGATCCACACCGATCGACTGCCGACAAAGTACGCACACTCGTTGAAATGCGCGACAACATGTATGCACTTGCTGCTCCACTTCGTCGCGGCATGGTGCGAGTAGAGGCCGCTGCAAATTCAAAAACCTTTGAAAGCGCACTTGAAGAGTTGCGCCGCGTGATGACGCAACAAATTCAACAAGGATTCGTAAAAGAACTTCACCTCTACACCGACCCATACGACGTACTGCCGCGCATCGAGGCCATTACGTCCTTTGAGATGTGGGATCACTTCATCCAGGTTCAGGGTTCTTCTCGTACCGCCGTTCGTTTACATATGACCGTCATGGTGCTGCGCGAACTTCAACCAACTGGCTAACTTCAGCCACCATTTGCCGAGTGCTCTGAAGACGAGCCATTCGGCGTAGCCTTATCCCGTCCTACATTTACCGGATTTAACGGAGACCCCATGTCTACAAAGAAACCAACTATTGCTCCAGCAGAAGGCAAGCTCGGTGTCCTCACCGTCGGCCTCGGCGCGGTGGCTTCAACCTTGATCGCCGGCGTCGAACTCGCCAAGCGCGGTCTTGCCTCACCAATCGGCTCACTCACCCAGATGGACACCATCCGTCTCGGCAAGCGCACCGATGGCCGCAACCCGATGATCAAAGATTTCGTTCCACTCGCCCGCATCGAAGACATCGTGTGGGGTTCGTGGGATCCGTTTCCGGATGATGCATACGTAGCAGCACAACGCGCTGGCGTATTGGAAAGCGGCAAGCACCTCG
>WLPO01000061.1 GCA_009698745.1 Actinomycetota bacterium | reverse complement strand
TAACGAGGACGATCTAATGCGCTCATAAAGAACGAATCTACTCGTGGAGTGGTTTGGCTAAACGAAGCGAAGCAAGTTTGTCTGGCTCTGTCAGGCCTTTGAGGGCTATCTCAAAGTCGGGAAGTGCATAAACCTCGCCATCGTCGGTGATCATGATGTAGCGGTCGAACTGTGCCAGGAACGATCTGTCGTGGCTCACGGCGACAACAGTGCCCTCAAACCCGTCGAGAGCATGCTCGAGCGCTTCCGATGATTCGATGTCGAGGTTGTCGGTTGGTTCGTCAAGCAGCAACACGTTGTGGCCTTCAATCTCAAGACGCAAGATCTCGAGCCGAGCTTTTTGTCCGCCCGACAACGTGTCGAACTTTTGGCGTGCATTGTTGACCAAGCCGTAGCGCGAAAGGGTTTTCATTGCGCGTTCTTCTTCTGAAATTCGGTCGAGAACAATGGCCAAACACTCGCGTCCGACAAAGTCTGGGCGGTTGTTAATTTGTGTAAACACACCGACAGATGTGCGTGGACCGAAGGTGATCTTGCCAGTATCCGGCTCGTTTTGCCCACTGAGAACTTTCAGTAGGTGAGTTTTGCCAGTGCCGTTAGGACCAATGAGAGCAACTCGCTCACCGTGATGGATCTCTTCGGAAAACGGTTTGAAGAGGTTGGCGATTGAGACGCTTTCAAGTTTCGCGACTCGGCGCGCAGCATCTGCTCCGCGTAGTCGCACATAAATCTGTTGATCGGCAACTGGGGGAGGTGGTGGGCCTGCCGCAACAAACTTTTCCCAACGTGTTTCGGCGCCATTAGCTTTCGTTGCGTTCTTGAAGTTTTGTGCTGCGCGCTGCTTCATGATTTTCATGTGGGCAAACAGTCGTCGCTCTTCGTCGTTCCAACGTTTGAGGTCATCGCCGAGCAAAGCCTGGCGCTTTTCGCGGGCTTCAGGGAAAGTCACGTATGAGTCGCCGTGCACCCAACATCCAGAGCCTTCAATAACGACAATCTTTGTTGCACAGCGCTCGAGCAGTGTGCGGTCGTGACTCACCATCAAGATGGTCGAGCGACAAACCTTGATCTGTTCTTCGAGCCACGCACGAGTTGGTATGTCGAGGTAGTTGTCTGGTTCGTCGAGCAACAGGACGTCGGCACCAGAGGTGAGCAAGAGGTCGAGAACTAAGCGCTTGCGCTCGCCACCCGAGAGTTCGGACACGAGTCGTGTTGATAAATCATCAATTTGCGACTTGACGCTGCGTTGTGCAGACGCTTGCCACTTGGTTTCGAGTTCGTATCCACCTAAATCACCCCAGTCGGAGAGCGCTGTGGCATAACCCATGCCGTCATCGGTTCCGTCGGCCAATGCTTTTTCTGCAGCAACAAGTGCGCGGCCGGCGGTGCGCAGGGCAGCAGGTGCAACTTCAATCAACATCTCGCGCAGTGTGTCATCGGGTCGCGACATACCTACGTCTTGCGTCATATTGAGCATGGTGCCGCCAACAGAAAACTCGCCACCGTCAGCTTCGATTTGCGCAGACAAGATTCGCAAGATTGTGCTCTTGCCAACACCATTGGCGCCAACAATTGCTGCGTGTTCACCAGGTGTGACTTTAAAACTCACATCAAAAAATAATTGGTCTGAGCCAGGTGGGCCATATTCCAATTCGGAAACAATGATGCTGCTCATCGCATGCAGTCTGTCTGAAGTTTTTGCCAATTACGCTGAAAGATAGTGATAAAAACAACGATAAATAAATCTGCGTTTCCATTGCTGCAGGCAACAAATGCAGTTTCGGGAATTTCGAATGGCGTAGTGATGATCGCCATTCCGTGGCTTGTTCTTGACCTCACGGGGTCTGCTGCCAAGGCTGGATTGCTCGCAGCGCTTTCGAGTATTCCTGGAATCTTTGTTTCACCGATTGTTGGTGGACTGATCGACCGCTTTGGGCGTCGAGCGATCTCGATGTTTTCAGACGTGATGTCACTCGTTTCTGTTCTCATGTTTGTGTTGATCAACTGGGTTGGTGACCTGACGTATATATGGATATTGGTGGTTGCCGTGCTTGGCGCGTGTTTTGACCCCGCGGGTTATACGGCGCGCAAATCATTGATTCCCAATGCTGCGACGGCTTCAGGCGTAGATGTAGATACAGCAAATGGCCGGCATGAGGGCATTTTTGCGATCGGTTGGATGGTTGGTCCTGCAATTGGTGCCGCGTGTATCGAGTTCAGTGGGCCAATGTTGGCCTTTGGAATCACCGCTGTGATGTTTGGAGTTGCGACCGTGTGCGTGTGGCTCATGCGAGTTGATGATGCCCATGGCAAAACAGTTGCTCATGAAGACGATGGGCATGAACGCTTTTTGGATTCACTTAAGAGTGGACTGCGTGTTTTGACAACAGACAAACCATTGCTTTCGCTCACACTTTCGTTCGTGTTTCTTTCGGGAATGTACATGCCGATTGACACCGTGATTTTTCCAACGTATTTCGAGTCGATTAACAACCCACGTGCTCTCGGCTCGCTCTTTGCAAGCCTTGCTGCAGGCATGGTGATCGGATCATTTTCATACGGCAAACTTGCTGCACGTATCTCTACTAAAACGTTGTTGCGTTTAGTGGTTTTGATCTCGAGCCTTGCGTTGTTTCCGATGTCCTTTCTGCCGTCTACTTTTATCTTTGTTGTTCTTGCATTCTTTGCTGGCTTGTCGTGGGGGCCGTTTAATCCTTTGTGGAACACAGTGGTGCAAACACGAGTGCAGCCTGAGCTACAAGGTCGCGTATACGGTCTGCAGATGTCATTGCTGTACGCGGCACCGCCACTAGGGCAGTTGATCGTCGGTGCAAGTGTTGATCATTTTGGATTACAACCAACTTTTGTTGTGCTGATGTCGATTTTTGCCGCAACCGGAGTGTTGATCGCTTCGTTGCCCGTGTTCCGCGGGCTCTAAGGTCTTTCGCATGCCACTTCACCCACAGTCACAAATGGTTGCTGATCTTTTTGCTGCAACACGTCAGGTTCCGTTTGAAGAATTGTCAGCACCGGAAGCCCGCGAGGTTTACAAGGCGGGCAGAATTCCTTCAACCGCAGTCGTTTATGAGATCCGTGATGTCGATGCAAATGGTGTGCCGTGTAGGTTGTATCGACCTTCAGCAAATACCAATATTGGGCTGCTCGTTTTTTACCACGGTGGTGGCTGGGTGATTGGAGATTTGGATACCCATGACGGAATCTGTCGCTCTTTAGCCAACAAATCTGGACATGCAGTTCTGTCTGTCGGTTACCGCTTGGCGCCAGAGCATAAATTTCCTGCAGCAATTGACGATTCGATTGCAGCACTCAAGTGGGCTCACAAGAATGCAACTGTTCTGGGCATTGATCCAAGCCGTATTGCAGTTGGTGGGGATTCCGCTGGTGGAAACATTGCGGCAATCGTTGCTCAACAACAAATCGTGCCGCTCAAGTTTCAGATGCTTATTTACCCTGCGGTGGATCTGACGATGCAATTCCCTTCAATTGTGGAAAATGGCGATGGCCCGATCCTTACGGCAGCGTCAATGAATTGGTTTGTTAATCATTATTTGGGTGGAGCAAATGGCGCAACTGATGTCAAGGTGTCACCGATGCTTGCATCAGATGATGTGCTGAAACTGATGCCCCCTGCGCTTGTGGTCACGGCGCAATTTGACCCTTTGCGCGATGAGGGCGAGGCGTATGGCAAGCGACTTGTTGAAAACGGAGTGAATACGACGATCGTTCGATTCAACGGACAGTTTCATGCGTTTTTTGAGATGCTTGAGATTCTTGATGATGCAGAAGTGGCGCACTGGCAAGCTGCAGCATTGTTGCGCAAGTATCTCGCCTAGATCTATTTGCTAAAAAGAGTTATTCGTTGCCTTGAACTCTGTCAAGTTGTGGTGCATCAGCGTCGAGTAGTGCAAGTACATCGCCTGGTGTGATGGCGGTGCAAAATTCGCCGTGCAAGTTAGCAACCGTCATGTCATGCACGAGCTCAGCGTCGTAGTCGGCGCCGTCCAGACCAATGCGATTAGTCGTAGCGCAACAGTCGGGAACAAGATATGTGTCAAAACCGAGATTGCCGGCCATCCGCGTAGTTGTCTCGATGCACATGTTGGTGAAAAAACCTACGATTACGAGTCGCTTGATGCCTTTGCGGCGCAATTGAATTTCGAGATCAGTGCCAATGAAACCGCTATTGACATCCTTTTCAACACATATGTCGGTCGGTTGTACTTCGAAGCCTTCTTTTTGTGCTCCGGTAGGTAGTGAAAACTTGAGTGGGGAAGCTGCTTCACGAGAGTCATGTCGCGTGTACGCAATGGTGAGGCCATGTTGACGAAAAGCGGCGAGCAATCGCAACATATATGACTCGGCGTCAGGGTTGTTGCGGCGTCCGGTCGGCCCACCCCAATGCTCAAGTACATCCACGCCCTTTTGAACATCAACAAGGAGCAGCGCGGTATCGCTAGAGAACTGTGTGATCATAAAACCTCAAGTGGGGTGTGTCGTTTTTCGAATATGCGGATGAGCACGAATGTAGTAATTGTGATTGGGCCGATGAAGAGTACCAGTGAGGCAATCCGTCCAACATTCGGTTCTTTGAACGAAAAATAGATCATCGAGATCATCCAGATTGTTGATGCGATGACATTGGGAATACGAAAGCGCTTGACCTTGATGGTGTGCGGAAACTCGACTTTGCTGAGAGTCAGCCACGAGATAGCCAGGGTGATTACGACGTTGAGAGTGGTGTTGTTTTCAAGTATCCAAAGCGTGGGAATCACAAGATTCCAGGCTGCAGGAAACCCTGAAAACCAGTGATCGTCAGACTCACCATTGGTCTGGCTAAACCACATGGCGGAAGATCCGAGCACAGCGGCGATGGCGAGTTGGCCAGAAAGTCCGTGTGTGACGACGCCGAATTGCCACATGAATGCGCAGGGCACAAGTACGCAGGTCACGTAGTCAATGACAAGATCCAAAATGTATCCATTAAACCGAGGGGCAAGGGAAGCGCTCATCCATTTGCGAGCGATCGGGCCATCAACGCCGTCGATAGCAACAGCAATCATCATCCAAACGATGGCACTTGTTGGTGACTTATCAAGCACTGAAATAAGTGATGCCATGCCCGCAAAAATGCCCGTGACCGTGAGAACATGGATCATGAGATCGAGACGAGTTTCGTTTGCAGTGTTGGTTGTCACCGAAACAACACTACTCTGCAGCGTGAAATGATGACCGTTCAACGCCGAAGATTGTTTTCGTATTTGTGGCTGCTGGCAGTGATGTTGTGGTGCGCGATTCGTATTGGCGCTGTGAGCGTGTGGCTCTCAAGATATGGCGTGAATACTTCGGTATTTGCTGTCGTGGAAATTGTGTCATCAGTAATTTATGGAGTTGCTTCAGCAAAAACTGTGCTCGCACTTGTCGACAAACATCGCCGTATCGCGTTGATGTGGGGAAGTGCATCCGCAATCTCGTATTTGGCGCCAGATGTTTATGTGTTTTCGACAGGACAATCACTGCCGTTGTTGTCTTATGTGGTGATCATCACATTGATTGTCGTGCTGGGAAGTGTGGGAATTGTTGATTCACGACGCCGTTATGTTCAGTTTGTAAAAGACAAAACCACAAGCGATTGACCAACTGTGGTTTATGTCGCTATTTGCGACGTGAATCTCGCGCTGCTGGCATCCAGTTTTCGCCAGCGGTTGCATCAATGCGAGCCAAAAATCTGTGGCCTATTGGCTCGATCAGTTGCACGAAATCGAGGGTATGTTGCTCGCCAAGTTGACGCCACGCTTTTTCGCATAATTCGTTTGTGGTGTCTTCTATTTTTTCTCTAAACGCAAGTCCATCATCATTGATTCGTCCGTTACTCACAAAGCCACGGATATCGAGCGCGGCCCAAGCATCTTCAAGTTGGGCGTCGTCGGCGCCGCGACTGCGCGGAATCCAGTCACCTGGATAACCAAGATATGCATCGTGTAACAGTCCGGCTTGTACGCCACTCACATCGTGACTTGCAAGAACTGCAAAGTGTGTATCTCCACGCCACTCACGAATGCAGTTGACGGCAAGCCAAGCAGACAGAACAGGGTTGTCTTCGCAGCGAGGCCACGCGCGATGTGCCGCATAGAGAACTCGACCGCCGAGCGGCAGTGAGTCGGCAGCATCCCAAAGTGGCAATGCCAATCTGCCTAATTGGTCAAGTATCTCTGGTGCGTATTCGCGCAAGCCACGATCAACTGCTTCATTACGCACTCGGTATGCGTCTTCAAACGTGGTGTGTTGTCGAGCAACATCGAGGCATACGTCAATGAACTCTTTGCGAATTGAATAGAACGCCGCGGTGACGGCATTATTGCCAACCGAAGCAAGTGGGGCAGAGCGTGTTGTGATGTAATAACCCAAGCCATTTGGCACGCCGAGTGCAGTGAAGCGCGCAATTGCATCTGGATCCCAATAAATCCAACCGACAAGTCGATGCGACGCAAGTGACGCTCTGGCGCTGAGTTCTCGCCAATTTGCCATGCGCAAACGGTACCAGCCGTGCAAGAATTACAAACAACTGTGAGTACCCCAAGTTTGTTTTCTGATGCACAAGAGCTACTTCCTTTTGATGGCAGTGCCGTGTTGTATCCACGTTTCTTTGATGCCGACTTTGCTCGCGGAGCATTTGATGAATTGAAAACTGCAACGCCGTGGGAGCAGCCAGAGATGGTCATGTTTGGTCAAAAGCATGTTCAGGCCGGGTTGTCTACATGGTTTACCAACACCAAAATTTCATACCAGTACTCGGGGATCGTGCGGGATGCTCATCCGATGACGCCACTGCTCACGAAGATTGGGGCCATGTGCACAGCACACATTGGCGCACAATTCAACTCGGTTCTCGTCAATTTGTATCGAAACGGGCAAGACAGTGTGAGTTGGCATTCAGACAATGAAGCAGTCAACGGCAAGGAGCCAACAATTGCATCTGTAAGTTTTGGTGCAACGCGTCGTTTTGATCTGCGCCACAAAGAAACGAAAGAGATGGTTCGTGCAGACCTTGAAGATGGATCACTCTTGGTGATGTCTGGTCTCTCGCAGCACTGTTGGGTGCATCAGATTGCAAAAACGAAAACACCAGTCGGTCCGAGAGTCAATCTCACATTCCGACTGGTGCAAGCGTAAATATTTTGTATTAGATCAGTTTCTTTTCGCCCTTTGGAGAAAAAGCGTGAATGAAGCCTGCGATACTTGCGAGCAACATCACGAGTGCTCCGAGAAAACTGAGCATTGCTGCAAGTACGGCTTTCTCGCCGAAGATGCTGAAACCATATGAAGTGAGCAAGAGCCCGCGAAGGGTTTCACCCTTGAACATTGTCTCGCGTTGTCCATTGATCTTGTCTAGGTCAGCTTTCAGTGCATCGACATTGCTGGCGTTGGCTGTCGTTGCATCAGCAAGAGCTGTCTTTGCTTTGGTTTGAACAGCGCCCAGAGTTGCATAAGTTTCGCCACCACCAATGCCTTTGAGGTGCATGCCGATGTAATCGTTGGCGTAACACTCTGCTTTTTTGCCCGAATCGAGCGGGGTTCCGGCATATTCAGTGAGGCAAGTAGATGCTTTTTCTTCATCAGAGAGAAACTCTGCTGGTGTGAAGCCAATTTGCTGCTGTGACAGTTGGTCGTGGACGTATGTGTCTGCGAAGTCGGCGTTGGTCTTAAAGACGAAACCGAGAAGCACTAGCAAGATTGCTACTGCTACACCTCCTGCACTGAATACCATGTCGAGTGTTTTGCGTTTCATTAAGTTTGTCGCTCAAATTGTTGGGAGTTATCAAGCGACGATCACCTCCTACAAACAAGAGTACGAGTGCATCACTAAATGAACTGAAAAAACGACTGTCATCTAATTCACAGATGGTGTTATGCACACCTAATTGTTGCGTGTACCTAACTTGTACCTCACTCGATTGATGATGAGTTAGCGAGTTGAGTGTGCGTGATGCACGCGCTGTGCTGCGTCAACATGCTCAACTGTGAGCCCACAACATCCACCAATAACTTGTGCACCGAGACTGTGCCATTGCTCAAAAAATGTCTCTAGGCGTGTTGGCTCAATGACGTCGACAAATTTCCAATCCGGCATCTCAAAATATCCACCGTCTGGGTATGCGGAAAGTGGGCCAGAGAAGGTTTTGCGAATGGTCCTAAGTGACTCGCCAACGATTTCGGCACTGGTGTGCATTACGCCAGCCACATCGACTCCGGTTTTTGGAATGAACTTAGTGATTTCGTCCAGTGGCAAATCTTCGAAGGCATGAAATGCAACAACACGGCCGTCGCTCGTACGCCGAGCACTCATGCCAAACCAAACGGGTAGTCCAGTTGCAAGCGCAGCCTCAAGTGCAAGTGGAACGCGGGTTGGTTCGTACATCATTTCGAGCATGATGTGGTCAACGCCTGCTTTTTTAAGAACCTGTGCAAGTTCGTGAAATGCATCTGAGATTTGATTGAGCGGAGGTGTCTTGGTTGGATCGACAACTGCAGTGCCCTC
>WLPO01000060.1 GCA_009698745.1 Actinomycetota bacterium | reverse complement strand
TTCTCGCCTTTCTCGCGTGAGTAAAGAGTACGAAAAAGTTCCAAGACAAAACATTCTCCTATGTTGCAAGTTGCATTACATTCCTCAACAACGACGCAGAGTTTTTATGATGTGACGATTTGCATCCAGACTGAGAAATCGCTTGTCAAAAAAAATTAGTGAGACCTAACGCAAATTAGTGATGCCTAACACTTAGAACGTTGCGACAATACCTTTGAGTACACGTAACGTGTTTTGCAAATTAGTAAAGAGTGCATCGAGCATTTGCATCTCAGTTTCATCACCGTCCGAAACCACAATTGATGTTGAACCAATTGCAATGGCTACCGAAACATCAGTAACTACTGCATCTGCAGGATTCAGTTGCAATGACCTGTGTTTTGCGCCATCCCGCACCATCAAGTTGAGTGCTCGCATTGGACCATCAATCAAAGTTGCAAACACCACATCGTCCCCGCGAAATGTCGTGACCGAGCCTGGCTCACATCGGTGATCAACCCCATTGATATTGAGGACTACCCCGTTGCCATCGGCAACACAGAACTCACGAGTCACTCCGGGAAACGATGAAAACGGAACATCCTGTGTGATGTCGGCAGTGGAAAGCCGCCACGTCCAGTCATCAGGAAGCGATCCATCACAAGCAATTTCATACTGCACCCCAAGGCCATTGCGCCACGGAACTGCTGCCCTATTAGAAGCCCGCTGCACAATCATGGACAATACAGATTGCCCTTCTTTCGAAATACTTGAACTTCAGAAAGTTGCTTCGCCGAAATTCCAACAACGGTCTCGAGATCCCAACCGCAAATCACCGTGCTCAGCATGTTTGCATTGGTGAAGTTCGCGCCAGCGATTACGGCACCAGAAAAGTTCGCGCTCGTCAGATTGGCTCCTGTGAAGTTTGCTCCTGTGATATTTGCTCGAATGAACAGTGCCTCGTTGAGATCGGCTCTCACAAACTGCGCACCAGCCAGATTGGCAACACTGAAATCGGTGAACTCAAGTTTGAGCAATGAATAATCGATGCCAACGAGGTTTGCAAACTGGCACTTCAGGGTCGTAATGCACATAGTGTCGAGGGGCGGCAAGGTAGTGGTGGTGGTTGTCTCGGGGATAGTTGTTGCAGGCACCGTTGTTACCAACACTGACGGCACAGTCTCTGGCAAGGTCGATTCTGATTCGACCAAGGAGTTGGTGACATCACTTGAGGCGCTAGGAGTGCTGCTTACCGCACAAGCCGAGAGCACCACCAAACCCAGGGCTACCAGCACTCTCGAAGGACGTAAAAAGAACACTTTGTTGCGTGCCATTAACAAATACTACGCCAATCATTGGTACTTTTAGAGGCTCATGACTACATCACAAAACGCTCAATGGGGCACCCCCGACATGGTTTCACAACTCGAGCGAGTGCTCGTGCGCACGCCGACCACAATTGGAAAATTTGTGGAAGAGGGCTTCTGGCGCCAACCCGACACATCAGCACTGCTCACCGAGCACAAATCTTTTACTGAACTTCTAGAAAGTCTTGGATGCACCGTTGATCTTGCAGCATCAGTTGACGGACTCGTCGACGCCGTTTATATGCATGACCCAATGATCATGACGCCACATGGTGCAATCTTGTTGCGCATGGCAAAGCCTGTGCGTTCACCAGAGCCTGCCGAATTTCGCAAAGATCTTGAAAGGCTTGGCGTACCCATCTTGGGGCAACTCACCGACCCAGCGTTTGCTGACGGTGGAGACAAAGTTTGGCTTGATGCAAAGACGCTCTTGATTGGTCATGGTTACCGCACAAATCAGGCTGGTATTGACCAAGTGCGCGCACTGCTTGCACCACACGGCGTCGATGTTTTTTCTTTCGATCTCCCGCATTACGAAGGACCAAGCGCAGTGCTTCACCTCATGAGCGTGCTCTCTCCTATCGCACATGACAAAGCCGTTGTGTATGAACCACTTGCACCTGTGCGATTGCTGCAATTTCTTGAATCACGTGGAATCTCGTGGTTTAGCGTGAGCGAAAAAGAAATGCTTACACAGGGCAGCAATATCTTGACGATCCGACCAAATGTTGTCGTACTTGCAGCAGGCAACCCTGTCATCGAAGCTCAGTTGCGCGCCGCAGGAGTAGAAGTACATCTGTTTAATGGTGACAATGTGGCGGTCAAAGGCGACGGCGGACCAACCTGTCTTACCGCACCCCTACTTCGAGTCTGAATCCATGGCTGAGTTCAGTGGAAAAGTTGCACTAGTTACCGGTTCTTCAAGTGGCATCGGCGAGGCTATTGCCCGCTCATTGCATGCACTTGGTGCATCTGTCGTAATCAACTCATCGTCATCGGTAGAAGCGGGTCAGCAAATTGCGGCTTCACTTGGAGATAATGCCATTTATGTGCAAGCAGACATCAGCGACAAAGTTGCCGGCCAACACCTCATCGACGAAACGCTCAAGCACTTTGGCAAATTAGACATCTTGATTAACAATGCAGGATGGACATCGCTTATTGCTCACCACGACCTCGATGCGCTCACTGATGAAATCTTTCAAAAAACATTTGCCGTCAATGTGAGTGGCACATGGATGCTGACAAAAGCAGCGATGCCATATTTGAAAAAGAGTGACGATGGAAACGTTGTCACTATTACTTCAATCGCAGGTGTGCGCCCAGTGGGTAGCTCAATCGCCTATTCCATGTCGAAGGCAGCGTTGAACCATATGACGTTGCTACTGGCAAAGAGCTGTGGACCAGTGCGCGTGAACGCCGTAGCCCCAGGCCTCGTTGAAACTCCTTGGACTATGGACTGGGAAGACCAGCACGCCGGCGTGAGAGCAATGGCACCTCTTCGGCGCTCTGCTACACCCGAAGATTGCGTAGAAGCAACGCTGGGCCTATTACGTACTAAGTACGCCACCGGTCAGGTGTTCGTTGTTGACGGTGGCTTAACGCAACGAATTTAGAAAGTTATTGCGTTCGATCGGCAAATGCTTTAAACGATGCCATCCCGTACAACAGCGCACCGGTTATCACAATAAAAAATATGACGCAACCAAACCCAAATAATGCTGCTTGAGACATGATCTATTTATCCTTTGATCCTGCAAGTAAAAAAGCACCAAGCGCCAAAATCGACGGCACCCAAACGCCTACATAAATTCCGTTCAAACGGTCAGTTATTTCTTCTCCATTGAAATAGAGAAAAACGCTGGTTTGTCATTTCATTCCTTTTCATGCTTTATGTGTTGTTCGAATTGTTCGCAGGCACGATTGGCAAGACACTCAAGTCACAAAGTGGAGAAATCGGAAAGAAACTCAACAACTTGCGCTACGTGCTCGTTGCAACATGGGTTGTCTACCCAATTTTCTATCTCCTCGGAGACGAGACTTCTTTTATTGCGAAGATCTTCAATCTCTCGGCCGAACAGTCAGGAACCGTCATTCAGGTCGGTTACTCAATTTCTGACATTGTTGCCAAAGCAGGTTATGGATTGATCATCATGTCAATTGCAACTGCCCGCTCGGATGCCGAAGGCTACCGCGCTGCATAGTGCAACGTATTTCTAGAAAAGCCCCTGACTTCGGTCAGGGGCTTTTTTATTTGTATCCCTAAATTGCGCGAATGTGTCGCCGCAAAAAGTCGAGCGCGCTGATCACTGACAATTGGCGCATCTGATCGCGTACGGCGGGCAACGCAAACGTTGTCGAAGCGGTGGTTCCGTCTGGCAAACACACTCCAACGCACAGTGTTCCCGGCTTGACACCTTCTTGGGAAGCTGGCCCCGCGACCCCCGTCAATGCAAGACCAACGCTTGCGCCAAGCACTTTGCAAGCGCCAACTGCCATCTCGATCGCTGCCTCTTCATTGACAACCATGTCGCTTTGTACACCCAGAACCGAATGTTTGACCTCGGTTGCATACGAGACAACTCCACCACGAAACACTTCGCTGGCACCCTCAATGCCAGTGAGGCGTCCGGCTACGAGTCCACCCGTTACCGACTCGGCTAGGCCGAGCGTCAGCCCTCGCTCGCGCAACATTTGCAACACAACCGACTCCATAGTGTCGGTGTCAATGCCAAACACAATGTCACCGATGGCATCTCGGACTATTTTTTCCCACTTATCCAACATTGCAACTACTTCGGCTTGCGTGGAAGATTTTGCGGTGAGTCGAACTTTAATGCCCTCCCACCCACTAGCCAGGAACGCAAGGGTCGGGTTACCAACACTTTCGAGCTGCTCAATCACTCCAAAAAGACGCTCATTCAACCCACTCTCACTCTCGCCCCACGTGCGCAACACGCGACTCGAGATGACCGAAGCAGATCCAGACCGGATCAATAAGTCGGGCAAAATTGCGCGCTCAAACATTTCGTAGAGCTCATACGGCACACCGGGCACTGCATAAATCACTTTGTCGCCAACCGGACAGATCAACCCCGGTGCAGTGCCGCGTCGCTGCTCAATAATGGCGGCACCTTTGGGCACCATTGCCTGACGCATATTGATCTCGGGCATGCGCCGATTGCGTGAGGCAAACATCTCGGAGATCGCCATGCCTACGTCGTCGTTAAATTCGAGTTCTACACCCATAATTTCGGCAATCGCTTCGCGCGTAATGTCGTCGTGTGTTGGCCCAAGACCTCCACAAATAATGACTGCGTCAGCATCAGCAAGAGTCGAGCGAATTGCTTTCACCATGCGTTCTAGGTTGTCGCCCACTTTAACTTGTAAACACGAGTCAATGCCGGCAGCCGAAAGTTGTTCTCCTAGCCAAGCCGAGTTCGTATCAACAATTTGCCCGAGCAGTAACTCGGTGCCAATTGCAACAACATCACAACGCATTGCTTAGGCCTGCTTGCGCGCTTTAACTGCGACTGCACCGTATTGCAAGCCGCTGTACAACGTGAGCACGGTGGCAATGGCGAGTGAACCTTTGGCGAGATAGTTGTAATCGGCGGCACTCAGCGGCAACACGGCAAACCCAACAGATACTTGTTGTGCAAAGGTCTTAAATTTTGCTGCCTTGCTTGCTGGCACGCTCACACCTTTGGCGCCAGCAAATACGCGATACAAACTGATTGCTATTTCGCGCGCTGCAATTAGTCCCACAAGCCAAGGACTAAACATGCCACGGCTCACCAAGATGAACATCGATCCAAGCACACAAACTTTGTCTGCCAATGGATCAAGAAATGCCCCACTGCGCGTAGTGCCATGCTTGCGCGCAAGCTGTCCATCCACCAGATCGCTCAGGCACAGCAAAAACCACAATCCGGTTGCGACCCACGAGCCAACGTTGTCTGTTGGAATAATTGCAAACATCAACGGCGAAATCAGCAAACGTCCAACCGTCACGGCGTTAGCCCATGTGCGAATAGCACTTGGATCAACAGTCATGATCAAAAATCTCCTTGCTCATCGTCACTATCTTCTACCGAGCTTCCCTCGGCGACCAAATCCGGCCCCATTGCATCGATAATCACGACACTGGCAAACTCTCCAACTGGCAAATCACGACTCACATGCACAATGCCATCGATAGACGGCGCTTCCCAGTGGGTTCGACCAATGCCCACTTCGTCAACAAGCACTTCGACTGTGCGACCAATGAGCGCGTCTCGTCGAACTGCCGTGATGTTGTCTTGCATCTCACGCAATTCGGCAATTCGCTCATTCATGAGCTCCGTTGGCACGTGATCAGGCAACGTCAATGCATGCGTGCCCTCCTCGGGGCTGAATGTAAAGAATCCACACCAATCCAGCTGCGCGTCTTCTACAAACTGCAACAACTGGTCATGATCTTCTTCGGTCTCGCCTGGATACCCAACAATAAAGTTGCTTCGAAAAGCCGCATCTGGAGACAATGCGCGAATGCCATTAATGCGCTTCAAGAATCGTTCTCCATCGCCCCACCTGCGCATACGACGCAAATGAGTCTTGCTCACGTGCTGCAGCGACAGATCGAAATACGGTACCCCGGTATCGAGAATCGCAGCGATCAATTCGTCACTCAAATCACTCGGGTAGAGATAGAGCAACCGAGTGCGCTTTACTTTGGCAGCAACCGCACGCACGAGCGGAACAATCGAACCAGCGCCAAGCTCACTCGGGCGATCCTTGCCGTAACTTGCAAGGTCTTGTGCAATCAACACGATCTCTTTTGCGCCAAGCTCATCTACTTCATGCAAGATCTGAGCAATATCGCGGCTTCGTTGCGGACCCCTGAAACTTGGGATCGCACAAAAACCGCAATTACGATCACAGCCTTCTGCAATTTTTATGTAGGCCCACGGCGCAGTGCTCTTCGGTCGTGGCAAGTTGAGCAGATCAAACGAAGGTATTGGTGCAGCCGATATTGAAATTGGTTTGCGGCCCATCTGCACGGGCACACCGAATCCTGCAACTTGATCTACTTCGGGCAGTGCCTCTGCGAGTTCTGCACCGTAGCGCTCGGCCATACAGCCAGTGACCACAAGTCGGGCTCCATCTTTGCGTTGCGCCCCAAGCGCGAGCACAGTGTCAATACTTTCTTTCCGCGCATCTTCGATGAATGCACAGGTGTTTACAACCACCAAGTCTGCAAGTGTCGGGTCGTCAGTGGCAATCAACCCATCAGCGAGTAACGTGCCAACAATTTTGTCCGAATCGACATCGTTCTTTGGACAACCAAGCGTCTCGACATAAAAACGTTGCTGCACAAGCATCAAGCCTAGTGCTCGCCTGTTTAGTAATTGAGTTTGAGCCCCTTATATGGCCACGGCATCGACACCAATCTGCCCGTGCCAGACAACGTGATGTATGCAGTTTTGTAATCGGGCCCGCCAAAACAGATGTTGGTCGTCAGCGGGTCGCCAGTCAATATCTGTTCGAGCACCACGCCATCTGGCGAGATCACTGTGATGCCGGCTGTTTGCAGACCAATTGTGGCAACACACACATTGCCATCGCCATCAACCGCAAGCGAATCAAACAATTGCAAGCCCGGCAATCCACACAACAAACCCGATGGGTCAATCGGCGAAAACGGTGTCGTTTCCCCTGGCGCAGTGACAGTTGCTTGGTAGACACGACCTGTATGTGTTTCGGCCCAATACAACTTTGTGCCATCTGGCGATAAGCCAATCCCATTTGGCGACTCAGTTGGAAAGATCACTTCCTTGATCATCGAGCCATCGGTCTTGGCGTAATAGACGCCGGTGAAGTCGGCTGTGCGGTGCTCTCGGATACCGTGATCGGTGAACCACATGCCACCCTGCTTGTCGAACACCAAGTCGTTTGGCCCTCGCAGTTTGATGCCGTCGCACTCTGTATAGAGATCGGTTACCTTGCCAGTTGCAATATCGACGCGTTGGATGCGTCCACCGATGTAGTTGTCTGGATTAAATGGACCAGGAAATGTAAGTCCAAGGAAATCAACTTCCGAAAATGATCCACCGTTGTTGCACAAATAAATTGCGCCATCTGGGCCAACAGCGATTCCGTTTGGGCCACCGGGTGTGTCAGCAATCTTTTGCTTGCTTCCATCCGGCAACACACGTGTGATCACCTTGCCGAACATCTCAACCACTATCACGCTGCCATCCGGCATGGCGATTGGGCCTTCAGGGAAACGGAGTCCAGATGCAATTTCGGTAAATTCGGTCATGGCGAGACTTTAGGTCTACACCAGACCCGCCGCGCAACCGGCAGAAAACTCGTTAACTAGCTTGTTGTAATTGTTCGAGTTCTTCCAACGTCATCAACACTTCGCGAGGCTTTGAGCCGTCGCTTGGACCAACGATGCCTCGGCTCTCGAGCAGATCCATGATGCGGCCAGCACGGGCAAAGCCGATCTTCAGCTTGCGTTGCAGCATTGATGTTGAGCCCTGACGCGTGCGCACAACCAAGTCCATTGCCTGACGCAACAATTCGTCATCATCGCTGTCGCCAGTGGTGCCACCAAACAAATCAGCACCGCTGCCACCACTCTTCTCGCCGTCAACACCCGACACATATACGACTTCTGGCGCTTGACGACGCCAGTGCCCAACAACCTTGCGTACTTCGGCTTCATCAACCCATGCTGACTGAATTCGCTGCGAGACCGATGTGTTGCCTGGCAGCAACAACATGTCACCTTTACCAATAAGTTTTTCTGCACCTGGCTGATCGAGGATTACTCGGCTGTCGGTCAAGCTTGAAACCGCGAACGCCATACGTGCAGGAATGTTGGCTTTGATAACACCAGTAATGACGTTGACGCTTGGTCGCTGTGTTGCAACGATCAAGTGAATGCCTACCGCACGCGCCTTCTGCGCGATACGAGTAATGCAATCTTCTACGTCGCGAGCCGCAACCATCATCAAGTCATTTAACTCATCGACAACAATCAAGATGTATGGAATGCGATCAAAACTCTGGTCGGTGTTTTGTTCTTCCGACAAGTCACCGCGGTCATATGCAGCGTTGTAACCGACGATGTCTCTGAAACCCGCCTCGACCAACAAGTCGTAACGGCGCTCCATTTCTTTCACTGCCCAACCCAATGCATTCGCTGCCTTCTTAGGGTTTGTGACAGGCGGTGTGAGCAAATGCGGCAACCTG
>WLPO01000006.1 GCA_009698745.1 Actinomycetota bacterium | reverse complement strand
GATTTCGTTCCACTCGCCCGCATCGAAGACATCGTGTGGGGTTCGTGGGATCCGTTTCCGGATGATGCATACGTAGCAGCACAACGCGCTGGCGTATTGGAAAGCGGCAAGCACCTCGAGGCGATCTCGGACGCTTTACGCGACGTGCGCCCAATGAAGGCAGCTTTCGAGCGCAACTATGTCAAGAACATCGATGCCGACAACACCATGGGCAAGATCTCGAAGCGCGAGATGCTCAACGGTATTCGTGCCGATATCAACAAGTTCAAGGACGAAAAGAAAGTCGATCGTCTCGTGATGATCTGGTGTGCGTCGACAGAAATCTTTATTGAGCCAGGACCACAACACGAAGACATCGAGTCATTTGAAAAAGCAATTGATGCAAACGATCCGATGATTGCACCAAGCATGTTGTACGCATACGCAGCGATTTTGGAAGGCGTTCCGTTTGCAAACGGCGCACCAAACCTTGCGGTTGACACACCTGTATTGCGCAAACTTGCCACTGAGCGCAAGGTTGCCATTTCGGGCAAAGACTTCAAGACGGGTCAGACCCTGATGAAGACCGTGCTTGCACCAATGTTGAAGGCTCGCATGCTCGGACTTGCCGGTTGGTACTCCACCAACATTCTTGGCAACCGTGACGGCGAAGTACTCGACGATCCAGACAACTTTAAGACAAAAGAAGAATCAAAGTTAGGCGTACTCGAAGACATCTTGCAGCCAACGTTGTTTCCAGAGTTGTACGGCGATGTGTACCACTCGGTCAAGATCAACTACTACCCACCACGCGGCGACAACAAAGAAGGCTGGGACAACATCGACATCTTCGGATGGTTGGGTTACCCAATGCAGATCAAGGTCAACTTCTTGTGCCGCGACAGCATTCTTGCTGCACCGCTCGCGCTCGACTTGGTGTTGTTTACCGACCTCGCACAACGCGCAGGCATCGGCGGCATTCAAGAGTGGTTGTCGTTCTATTACAAGAGCCCGCAAGTTGCTCCTGGCCTCAAGCCAGAACACGACTTGTTTGTGCAGTTGGCCAAGCTCAAGAACACGCTTCGTTGGATGATGGGCGAAGACCAGATCACACACCTGGGCCGCGAATATTACGACGAGGCCTAACAACCGTCACGCTGTTATTACGGCGTGTGTCGACATCATTTCGGTGGTGTTGTTCGTTGCTATTGGAAGACGTAACCACGACGAGGGCACTGCCATTGACGGCATTGCCACTGTTGCCACTCCGTTTCTGATTGCCCTTGCAATTGCATGGCTTTCTTCGCGAGCATGGCGCACGCCTGGCTCATGGCGCACAAGCGTAATTGTGTGGCTTGTAACTGTTTTTGGCGGGCTCGAGTTGCGCCACTTTGTGTTTGATCGCGGCACTGCCACACCATTTGTGATTGTGGCAACGCTTGTGCTCGGCGCGTTTATCGTTGGCGGCCGCTTTGCGGTGCGACGACTTATTCGATGATGTTGGTGATTGCGCCGGTTTCGGCACCCTGCACCAATTTTGCGTACTTGCCCAACACGCCACTCGTGTAACGCGCAGGGTTTGGTTTCCAACCCTTGCGACGTTCGGCCAATACTTTTTCATCGACAACTAAGTCAAGAGTTTTTGTTGGAACGTCAATGCGCACGATGTCGCCATCGTGTGCAAATGCAATCGGTCCACCATCAGTTGCTTCGGGAGCAACGTGACCAATACAGAAACCCCATGTGCCTCCGCTGAAGCGTCCATCGGTGATGAGTGCACAATCTGATCCGCGACCAACACCTTTGAGTGCGCCAGTAATTGCGAGCATCTCGCGCATACCTGGGCCACCCTTTGGACCTTCGTACCGAATGATGATCACTGTGCCGGGCTTGATGTCGCCAGCCATTACTGCGGCCATCGCGCCATCTTCGCCGTCAAACACTCGCGCTGGCCCTTCAAACGTCATTTGGTCTTTTGTGAGCCCAGCAACTTTGACAACTGCACCGCGAGGTGCCAGCGAACCACTCAGAATGTTGATGCCGCCTTCAGCATGAATTGGTTTATCGAGCGGATGCACGACATCACCATCTGGTGCTATCGGACTCATCTCGGCCATGTTTTCGGCAAGTGTCTTACCTGTGCATGTCATGACGTCGCCGTGCATCAAACCTGCATCGAGCAAGTGCTTCATCACAACAGGTACGCCACCGATGCGATCGATATCGGTCATGTGATACTTGCCGCCAGGTTTTGTGTCGGCGATGTGTGGCACTTTTGCAGCAATGCGATTGAAATCTTCTAAGTCGAGTGCAACTCCCGCTTCATTGGCAATGGCCAACAAGTGCAACACCGCATTGGTTGAGCCACCAAGTGCATTGAGCAACGCGATTGCATTTTCAAAGGCCTTCTTGGTCATGATGTCGCGCGGGTAAATACCAAGACGAACAAGATTCATCACGGCCGCACCGGCAAGCTCGGCATCAGACTCGCGGCGCTTGTCAATTGCTGGTGGCGATGCGCTACCTGGCAAGCTCATTCCGAGTGCTTCTGCAATTGAGCTCATGGTGTTGGCGGTGAACATTCCGCCGCATGCACCTTCACCCGGGCACGCAGCACGCTCAATATCACCAAGTTCTTCCTGACTCATCGTGCCGGCCGCGCAAGCACCGATGGCCTCAAAAACCGTGGTGATGTCGATGTTTTTACCGTTGTGAACGCCTGGCAATGTGCTGCCGTTGTACACAAAAACGCTTGGCAAATTGAGGCGTGCGGCAGCCATCAACATGGCTGGAATGCTCTTGTCACAACCAGCGAGGCCAACGAAGCCGTCGAAGCGCTCGGCGTGCACAACTGTTTCGACAGAGTCGCAAATCACTTCACGACTTACAAGCGAAGCGCGCATGCCTTCGTGACCCATCGAAATTCCGTCGCTCACCGTGATGGTACCGAACTCAAGTGCGACACCCTCGTTTGCGCGAACACCAATTTTTGCCGATTCGGCGAGTCGGCGCAATGACGCATTGCACGGAGTTACTTCGTTCCATGCTGACGCAATGCCAATCTGTGGCTTTTTGAAATCTTCGTCGGTCAGACCAACAGCGCGCAACATTGCGCGGGCTGCAGCTTTTTGATTGCCGTCGGTGACATCACGACTGCGCGGCTTGATATCAACGGGGGTTTCTGAAGGCCTTGTCATATGGTCCAAGGCTACTTGCGCAATCTATGCGGCTGACTTCACCGGCTTACGGAGGTAGAAATAGAGCGTTGGGGCAAGAAATGCGAAGTACGTGATGACGCGAATGTTCTCGGCCGCGTTGTGCCAGCCGAAGAATCCCTTCATGAAGTCGTAGAAGGTTCCCGACGACCACATGCCCGAATTAATAGTCCAAGCCGATTGCACTAACCAGCCATTTTCCCAACCAATCAACTCGCGATATTCGTGAATCGACTTGCCGGCAAGACCCGCTGCAAACAAGATCAACAACACGGCAGTCACATTAAAGAACATCTTGAGATTAATCTTTCGGCCGCCTGCAAAAATTGCGATACCCAGCAAAACGGAATGTTCAAGGCCAAGCAAGCCGCCGATAACTACTGAACTTCCTGATGTGGAAGTTGTTTCTGCACTGAGCAAGAACAGAACGGTTTCGAGACCTTCGCGCACAACGGCAACAAAAGCGATTGTAAAGAGAGCGGTCTTTGCTGACTTGTCTACTTTCGACCGCAATCCGGCGCTGAGGCCTTGCGAATTCTTGCGCATCCAAAAAATCATCTGTGTCAGAACAACAGCCGCAGCCAGAGCAATCGTGCCCTCGGTTGCCATTTCAACTTTTCCATTGAGACCATCAAGTGCGAGATAGACAATCGTTCCCACGACAAGGCAACCAAGACTCGCTACCGCGGTGCCCCACCAGACGTACCGTGCGTCGGCCTTTCGATCAGTTTTGGTCAGATAGGTAAGCAATATCGAAACAATCAGTGACGCTTCGAGACCTTCGCGCAGAGTGATGAGGAAACTGGAGCCCATAAGGTCAATGTTAGGCGAGCCTAACGACTCCTGTCAAAGTCCTGTATTTCATTGGATTATCCGCGCTTTTTCTGCAACAACGCGGTCACTACCTTGCCATCGGCTTTGCCCTGGGATGACTTCATGATTGCGCCAACCAGAGCGCCCATCGCCTTTTCTTCGCCGCCGCAATATTTGGCCCACGCATCGGGCTGGGCCGCAATCGCTGCATCGACCATTGCTTCAACAGCCGATGTGTCGAGTGCTTCAAAACCTTTTGCCGCCGCAATCGCAACTGCATCGCCACCACCATTGGCAACGATCTCGGAAAGAATTGTTTTTGCTTGCGTCGCAGTGACCTTTGCATCGCGTTCGAGTAGCGTGAGTGCAGCCAAATCTTTGGCTGGCACAACAGGGTTTGCCCCTGCTTCAGAAAATGCTTGTTGCACATAAACGAGTGCGCGCGCTGGTTCTCCACCAGCATCGGCTACGAGTTGCACATAGTCGTCTTGGCCGCGTTCGACGATGACGTACACGGCTTCGCTCTCTTTGTCGGCACCAGTGAGCTGCGACAGTCGAGCACGACGCGCAGCAGGCAACATCGGTAGTGATGCGCGAATTGATTCGACCCACTCTGCGCCAGGATCGAGCAGCACGAGATCGGGCTCAAGGAAATATCTGTAATCGTCAGCGTCTTCTTTTACGCGCAGTGTGTGAGTGCGTCCTTCAGCGTCATCCCAGTGACGGGTCTCTTGGCGGATTGTGCCGCCGGACTCGAGCACATCTACTTGGCGACGTGCTTCGTAATCAATTGCTTTGCCAACCGCACGAATGGAGTTGACGTTTTTGATTTCGCAACGAGTACCAAACGGATCGCCTGCTTTGCGCACCGAGACGTTGACGTCGCAGCGCATCGAACCCTCTTCCATTTTTGCATCGCTTGCACCAACAGCGAGCAAGATGCTGCGTAACTCCGAAACATATTGGCGCGCTTGATCGGCGTTGCGAATGTCGGGACGAGAAACAATTTCGACAAGCGGAACACCAGCGCGATTGAAGTCGACGAGCGAGTAGTCGCTGCCATGAATGCGGCCGCTTGTGCCACCAAAGTGCGTTGACTTACCAGTGTCTTCTTCGAGGTGAGCGCGTTCGATGCCAATTCGCACGTCGCCCGGCAACATCATGAACCCATCGATGTTGATCGGTTGGTCGTACTGCGTGATTTGGTAGGCCTTTGCAAGGTCTTGGTAAAAGTAGTTTTTGCGGTGAAACGTGCTTGCTTGCACTGTGCAATTGAGTGCAAGGCCAAGACGTATTGCAAGCTCGACTGCGCGACGGTTGATAACTGGAAGCGCTCCAGGCAAACCGAGTGTGACGGGATCGATGTTGGTGTTTGGCTCGTCGCCGAAATGGTTTGGACTTGCCGAGAACAACTTGGTTTTGGTGTCTAACTCGACGTGAACTTCTAGACCAATCACCATTTCCCAACCGTTTGGCAAAACAGTTGCGTGAGATGGAGCAGATGATGCGTTGCTCATGATGCGCGCTCCAATTCGGCTGCAACACGGAACATGGTTGGCTCGCCAAGTGCTGGCGCAAGAATCTGCACGCCAACTGGCATTGAATGCGCACCAGTTCCGAACGGGACGCTCATTGCGGCGTGACCAGCAAGGTTCGTAGGAATCGTAAAGATGTCGCACAGATACATGGTCAGCGGGTCACTCGTTTTTTCGCCAATCGGAAACGCAACCGTTGGAGATGTTGGAGTCAAGATCACATCGCATGATTGGTATGCAGCAGCAAAATCGTTGGCGATGAGCCGGCGAACTTTAAGCGCCTTGCCGTAGTACGCGTCGTAATAGCCGGCCGACAACGCATAGGTGCCCAACATGATGCGACGTTTCACTTCTGCTCCAAAACCTGCAGCACGTGTAGCGCCGTACATACTGATCAGGTCTGCTGATTCGACGCGCAATCCGTAACGTACTCCGTCGTAACGAGCAAGATTGCTTGACGCCTCTGCTGGTGCGACCAAGTAATACGCGGTGAGACAATACGAAAGCGATGGCAAAGCAATGTCAACGATGGTTGCGCCTGCGGCCTTGAGAGCAGCAAACGCTGCATCAAGTCGAGCAAGCACTTCTGGTTCGCAGCCATCCGGCATGTCGGCAAGTCTGCCGATGCGCATTCCCTTTACGCCCTGACCGAGCACTGCTGTAAGCGAAGGAACTGGCTGGTCGAGTGAAGTTGAGTCGAGCGGATCATGCCCGCCAATAACTTCCATCAACAACGCTGCGTCTGCAACGGTGTGAGTGAACGGACCAATTTGATCGAGGCTGCTGGCAAACGCAACGAGGCCTTGTCGGCTCACCATGCCATATGTTGGCTTGACACCAACGACACCGCACAACGCAGCAGGTTGACGAATACTTCCACCAGTGTCGCTACCCAAACTTGCGGCCGCAAAACCTGCGGCAACTGCTGCAGCGCTGCCACCACTTGATCCGCCAGGTACACGCGAAGTGTCGAGCGGATTTCGCGTTGGACCGAACGCAGAGTTTTCTGTGGATGATCCCATCGCAAATTCATCCAAGTTCGTTTTGCCAACGATGACGGCACCCGCCTGCTGCAAACGTGTCGCTACTGTTGCGTCGTATGGCGGTTTCCAACCTTCCAAAATTTTGGACGAGCAAGTAGTTGGCACGCCGCGTGTACACATGTTGTCTTTGAGTGCAATTGGCACACCAGCAAGTGGACCGCGCTCTTTGCCGGCCTTCAAGTCGGCATCGATGCTCGCAGCATTGGCACGCGCAGACTCAGCCATCACGTGATTGAACGCATGAATTTCGGTCTCGCGCATGTCGATGCGATCAAGATGTTGCTCGAGCACAGCAGATGCAGTTGTTTTGCCCTCGCGAATTGAGCCGACAATGTCGACTACAGAAACAAATTCACTTGTCATGATTCTGAACCGTTCGATGGCGGAACTCGAAAACGGCCGTCTTGCGGTGCAGGAGCGTTATCGAGAACTTCTTGACGGTCGAGACCAGGCACAACAACGTCTTCGCGATACACATTTTTGATCGGGAAAGGTTGCGCCATTGGGGTCACGGCCGACAAATCGAGTTTGTCGATATCGCCAAAATGGTCGAGCATTCCTGTCAACTGCGTGGTCATTAGGGCCAGTTCGGCTTCAGTCAGGTCGAGCCTGGCCAAGTGCGCCACTTTGGCCACCACTTGTGCAGTGATTTTTGGCGTTGTCTTTGCGTCGGAAGAAGGGCTCACAGGCCTTCAGCCTATTGGTTCTCTAGGTAGATAAGAACTGCGGATTCAGGGAACAGCATTGGTGGTTGGATGCCAATGCGTCCAAGTTGATCTCCAGTCATCGTGAATGATGCGTGCTCTCTCGAGTCGCCAAGAGGCACATATGCAACCGTGTATTCAACGTCACTCAATAGTCCATGGATTTTCCACGGCGACGGTACAAGGCCCTGCGCAGTGGAGAGTTGTGCGTAACTCAACAAAGCTGTGCGCTTGTCGGTCGAAATCACGCCGTGTGCAACCGCGCTGTTGTCGGAAGTTACGTCGTAACGCACAAAGTCTCCGCTATGCAACAACTCTCGATGTTGTTTGTATAAGCCAATGATGCGACGAAGCTGTATTTGTTGGTCGTCGCGCAGAGAGAGCAAATTCCACTCAACACCCATGTGCCCAAACATGGCCGTTGCGCCTCTGAACGAAAGCGATTGTCGACGACCGGTGGTGTGCGCGGTGGGCGGGCCGATGTGTGCACCCATCACCTCAAGCGGCACAAGCATCGAAGTGCTGCGCTGAATGATTTGTCGCTCGAGAGCGTCGTTGCAGTCGCTCGTCCATACACGTTCGGTTCGGCGCAAAATCTCGTGATCAATGCGGCCACCACCTGATGCACAACTTTCAATTTCAACATTTGGATGCGCTACACGTAGTTCGTCTATTAATTGATACACAGCGCGAGTTTGATTGTGCGTACCTGCTGCCCCATCGCTTCCGGTTGCATGCACATGCGCGCGGTTCATGTCCCACTTCACATATGCAATATCATTTTCTGCAAGCAGCGCATCTAGCTGGCTATATATATGTGCGTATGCATCTGGGTGCGCAAGGTTGAGCACCAGCTGGTTGCGTGCCAATACAGGCTCATAGCCGGATGCGGCTAACACCCACTCAGGATGCGCACGAAAGAGATCGGAGTCGGGATTGACCATTTCGGGTTCAACCCAGATTCCAAAATCCATTCCCAGTTTTCGCACATGCGAAATCAATGGGGCAAGTCCGTTCGGATAAACATCTGGCGAAACAAACCAATCGCCAAGACCAGACTTGTCATTACGACGTGAGCCAAACCATCCGTCGTCTAATACAAAACGCTCAACACCAACATTGGCTGCTGCATCTGCAAGTGCGCACAGCCGCGAAAGATCATGATCGAAGTACACGGCCTCCCATGTATTGAGCATCACTTTTCGGGGCTGTACGACCGTTGGATGGTGCGGACGTGAGCGCACATTGCGATGCAGTGCTTGAGTTGCCGCATTGAGACCATTGCCCGACCACACGCCAATCACTTCGGGGGTTGCATACGACTCACCTGGCTCAAGACACAACTCGCCCGCGTGTAACAGTTCGCCCAACTGCAGATATTTTCTGCCATCTGGCAATACTTCGGCGAGCAACACCGAGTTACCGCTCCACGCAAGATGCGCTCCCCACACTTGTCCATTCCACTCGTCTGCGGTGCGTTCGGTTGCAAAAATCAACGGCAAGTGCTCATGCGAAGTGCGTCCCGTGCGATTTTCTGCAGTCCATGCGCCATCCACAAAATCGCGCCGATACAACTGTGCTTCACGCGCCCACCGACCACTAAACGTGAGCAACTGAGTTGCACTCTCGACGACGGGCAACGTGATTGACAGATTGGTGAGCAAATAGCGTGACTCACCAACATTGCGCAGAGTTGCGGTGGCGTGAAGCGTGCCCCATGCACTGCACTCAAGTTTGGTTTCAAGTTCAAGTTGCGCAACGTCATCTCGCGAAATCGAAATCAGTTGTTGACCAACGACTTCGCAACTGACAAAAGAAAACCTAGGTGCCCAGTGACGACCACCCGGACGATGCCCGCCGATACCAGGCCGCATCGTGGCACCATCACCGTGACACGGCACCAATGAGATTGCATTGATTGCATCGGTAACGCCGGGCATATTGGGTCGCGCGGTTGCAACAGCGATTGCATCAAGATTGGCTATCGAAGCTGCGTTCAACGCAGCACCCCAATAGATAATTGTTGGCACTCCACCCGAGACGTCGCATACCACCGACTGGCGAGAATCGCCGATGTGCTTCAGGATTGGACGCGTTGGTTGAGTAGACACCACTGCGCACGGTACCGTCAGTTGCAGATCCATGACTACTCAACACAACCTCACGCATGGCGGCTCGGGCAATGAGCGCATTGATCCCAGTACAGGCACTGTCGTGCACATAGTTGGCTCGCGACAAAATCGCCCCAATTTGCCCGCTACTGATTGCCCGTTTTGTGTAGGTGGATTAGAGGCGCCGCATCCTTACGAAACGCACCATTTTGCAAATCGCTGGCCACCAATGCCAAACGATCGCTGCGAGATCGTGTTGTATTCCCCAGATCATGACCAATCATTTGCAGGACTCGGTATGGCTGGAGTGAGAAGCGTGATCGACTTGTGGGCGCAACGAACAACCGAACTCGGTTCACGCTCAGATGTCGATGACGTTTTGATATTTGAAAATCGTGGACGCGAAGTCGGTGCAACAATTGATCACCCGCATGGACAGATTTATGCGTTTGACCATATTCCTGCGCGCACGAGTGCCCGGCTGAGTAACGGTTGGAGACCAGACCAATCGCAAGAGCGGCTCGTGCGAGAGCACGACGGCTGGCGCACTTCCGTGCCGTACGCATCTGCGTATCCGGTTGCGCTCGAAATTGCCCCTTCAGTGCAAGTTGGAAGCTTGAGTGAACTCAGTTCTCAACAGCGAGATGCGTGTGCGGCAATGTTGGTGGATGCGCTGAAACGTATTGATGCATTATTCGGTGCGCGTGTGCCATATATGTTGTGGCTCAATCAGCGGCCGACAACAAACGAAACAAAACATGCCGATGCATGGCTCAATTTTGAAATTGTTTCTCCATGGCGCGGCAACGGAGTGATGCGCTATATCGCAGCGGCAGAGGTATCAACTGGAGAATATTTCAATCCGATGATTCCTGAAGATCTTGCTGCCGCATTGCGACAATGAGAAGCGCTGACACTCCAAAGACCACGAGTGACACCCACTGATTGAGTCGCAGACCACCAACGTGATGCGCTTCATCAATACGGATTCCTTCAATGAAAAAACGAAACACTGTGTAACCGGCTGTATAAAAACAAAACAATCTGCCCGGTCGCATCGGAACTTTTTTGTCGAGAATAATTAACCCCAAACACAAAGCACCGCAAGCTAACGATTCATACAAAAATGTTGGATGAAAAGTAGTTGCGGCTGCATAACCCGCAGCCTTCGCTGTTGATGCAGATACTTCAAGCGCCCAAGGCAATGTGGTGGGACGGCCAAAGAGCTCTTGGTTAAACCAGTTTCCCCAACGACCTATTGCTTGAGCAAGTGGCAGTGCTGGCGCAACACACGTGAGCAATAGACCGATAGAGATACCTTTACGCTTTGCAAACCACACACCTGCAACAGTGCCGAATGCAATACCTCCCCAAATGCCAAGACCGCCCTTCCACACTTGCACGATGCTGCCGAGATTGTTTTCAAATCGTTGCCAGTCAGTGACAACGTGATACAGGCGAGCACCAACGATGCCAACTGGAACGGCGATCATCGCGATTGAACCCATGTCGTCGCGCGTACCGATTCCGCGCTTTTCCATTCGGCGACCAGAAAGCCACACTGCGGCCATCACACCAAGAGCAATCATCGCCCCGTACGCATTGAGCTTGAGTGGACCTAGATGTAGTGACCCACTGCTAGGACTTGGAATGACCGCAAAAAAGTTCACGCGTTCAAGACCTGCTTTGCGAACGTAACCGAGCGAGACATCACCGTTTCTTTTTCAACATCTTGAGTTGCAACATGGAAACTCTTTTCGAGCATCACACGATCAATTTTGCCTGCATAGTGAGCAACCAAGAAGTCGCTTTGGGTTGGTTCGACAACGTGATCTTGAACCGAGTTGATCAACAACATCGGCATCACCATCGTTGGGTAGTGCTGAGCAAGAGGTGCAGCACCTTCTACATACAGTGAATACGCAGCGCGCAGCGGCGTGCCAGCGTACGAATTTTCCACAACCTGCGGATCGGAAATATCGCTACCTACGCCAGCGAGTGACTCTTCGCCAGACTCAAGAATCGCCTCAAAAAACTGAATTTCTTCTGCAGTTCGTCCCTGAGCAACTGGGTTGATGCAGACAATTCCAGCAATTTCAGGATGATGTGCTGCCAGCCACAAAGTGAGTGCTCCACCCATTGACTGTCCAGCGACAATGACCTTCTGGCAACGTGATGCAAGAACTTTGTACGCAGTCTCTACGTCAGCACTCCAGTCAGACCAACGCGTCGGCATCATTTCTTCAATCACCGTTCCATGGCCCGACAAACGTGGCACTTCTACATGGAAGCCCTCGGCGGCAAAGCGCTCGGCAAGTTCGCGAACAGACGAAGGATTACCTGTAAAGCCATGGATCACCAAGACACCGCTGTTCAGTATTCCGTTGTGAGACCATGCCTCAGCCCCTGGTTGTACTTGTGCTCCCATCGCCTCTACTCCAGTTCGGTGTTGTCTAAATCGTGATCGATTTCTTTGCGTCGTTCCATTCTAACTTCAATGCAAACTCTGCACTTCATGGTGTTGTCCGTCAACTTGCACCAATTTCTGCTTGACTGATTTGGTGGATCAATCGCGCCGACGTTTAGACACATCGGCGATTGCCGCAATGGCACCACTAGTGGCACTGCTTCCCGTGTGGTTAATTGCAATTGGATTGATTTGGTTGCCAATGAAATTGATGTCCGATATTTCGTATTTCTTTTTTGCCAGCATGGCGATGCTTTTAGGTGTGGTTCTCTTTTCACGACCGGTGCAGCGAATTGTTTTTGCCAGAATGCTCGGTGCAAGGCCTCCAACATCACGCGAACTTCTTGCTTTGCAGCCGGCATGGAATACCGTTTCGCAAGCAAACCATTTTTCATCTGATCGATTTGTGCTGGCTGTTGTTGACAGCGACGAAACCAATGCGTTTGCGTGTGGCGGACATTTGCTTGTTGTTTCCTCGTACGCCGTTGATCACCTGCGACAGGATCAACTCACTGGTGTTCTTGCCCACGAACTCAGTCACCATATGGGCGGTCACACCGTTGCGCTAACTATTTCGCAGTGGATGAGCCTTCCGATTATTGGTCTTGCTCGCCTCGGTATTTTGTTTCGCAATTTCGCTCAACGCGTTACATCAAAATTTACAGAACGATACGTTGCAGCACGTTTCGTCATGCAAGCACTTGCATCTTTGCTCACTGCCACTTCGTATCTTTTGCTTTCTGGTTTCAGTGCAGCGCAAGCACTCAATAATCGCATCGGTCGAGCATCCGAATATCGGGCTGACGCTCGCGCTGCTCAAATGGGTTTTGGGCATGAACTTTTAAGTGCGCTTCGCAACGTGGGCAATCATGAAATTCAAAAAGGTATGCGACTTCGACCAATGCTTTCAACTTCAACTCATCCGCCTGCTGGCACCAGAGTGGCGAAACTTGAGGCATTACTGAAGCGTGACGTTGCACACAAACGGCGTTCAGTTCGTCGACACCAATAACGCTGGCGATAGCGTTTCTTGGCATGAGCCCTGCAGCGCAAGATACGGCCAACAGCCCATTTCTTGCAGCAACTTCAGGCAAGCGAACAACGCACACACCTGTTTGGTTTATGCGTCAAGCAGGCAGAAGTTTGCCCGAGTATCGCGCAATTCGTGGCGAAGGCAGCATCTTGGATGCAATCAAACAACCACGACTTGCAGCAGACATTACGTTGCAACCAGTTACGCGATACGGAGTCGATGCTGCAGTGCTGTATAGCGACATCGTTGTTCCCGCTCACGCAGTTGGTTTTGGAATCGACGTTGCTCCGGGTACCGGACCAGTTGCCGAACAACCATTTCGGGTTCATGCAGACTTACAACGACTTCGCGAATTTGTGCCAGAAACCGACACACCATACGTACTTGAAACCGTTCGCATGTTGGCAAGCGAGCTCAAGGTTCCACTGCTGGCGTTTGCCGGGGCGCCTTTTACGGTTGGCAGCTATCTAGTCGAAGGTAAACCAAGCCGCGATCATTTAATAACTAAACAGATGATGACCAAAGAACCACAGTTGTGGCACGACTTGATGCAGCGACTTGCACAACATGCAGTTGCGTCTCTACGCAGCCAGCTGGACGCAGGCGCGAGTGCTTACCAACTCTTTGATTCGTGGGCAGGAAATTTGACACAAGATCAATATCGCGATGCAGTTTTACCGCATTCGGCGCACGTAATTAGTGAATTGAAAAGATCTCACCCCCACGCACCGTCAATTCACTTCGGAGTTGGATGCGATCACTTGCTCGAGTTGATGCACTCTTCCGGAGCGACAGTGATTGGTCTTGATTGGCGCACGTCAATTACTGATGCTCGCGTACGTCTTGGCAAAGACACCATTGTCCAAGGAAATTTAGATCCATCACTTGTGCAGGGAGATGTCGAAACCGCACTGCGGGGTGCCGACGCTGTGCTCGCCGACAACGCCAATCACCCTGGTCATATTTTTAATCTCGGTCATGGTGTAACTCCTGGCGTTAACCCAGATGTGTTAGCTGCAGTGGTGCAACATGTCCATGAAAGGACACACGTATGAGTAATGCATTGTCAAACTCCCGCACTGCTGTTTTATTGATGGCCTACGGCACTCCGCGAAGCACACAAGAGATACTTCCCTATTACACCGACATTCGACGCGGTCGCGCACCAACCGAAGAGCAGCTTGCCGACTTAGTGGCTCGCTATGACGCAATTGGTGGCATCTCCCCACTGGCAGCGCGCACCGAAGCTCAACGAGATGCACTTCAACGTGCACTAGATGGTCTTGTGCCCGGCCAATTTCATGTGCAGTTAGGGCTCAAACATGCTGCGCCAATGATCGAGACAGCAGTAGAGGATTTGGCGCAGCAGGGTTTCACCAAAATCATTGCGCTTGTTCTTGCACCACACTTTTCTTCATATTCAATTGGACAATATGTTGGCCGTGCGACAGAGGCAGCAAAGCCACATGGCGTAGAAGTTACCGGTATCAATTCGTGGGCCATCGAGCCTGCATTTGTCGACTTCATTGCTGCCGACATGAAACAAAAGTTAGCTGCAATGCCAACTCGTACTCGCGTGTTGTTTACAGCGCACTCCTTGCCACAGCGCATTATTGACGGTGGCGACCCATACCCAACGGAGTTACATGCAACAGCAACCGCTGTGGCCAAACAACTTGGTCTTGTTGAGCATTCAGACTGGGACATTGCTTGGCAATCTGCCGGAAGAACGCCAGAGCCATGGATTGGTCCTGACATTTTGATTGCTATCGACGACATTTCGTCACAACAGAGTGCTGATGGCGTGTTGGTGAGTGCAGTTGGATTTGTTGCCGATCACTTAGAGGTGTTGTATGACCTCGACATTGAAGCAGCGCGACATGCCGACAAACTTGGACTGAAATTCAGTCGCACTGCCTGCGTGAATGATGATTCAACTGTGATGAGCGCTCTTGCGCAACGCGTTTTGAGCGCATCGTAAAGTCGATAGATATGTCAAACGACAATTCGACCGTTGCACGAAACTTCAGCGATCGGCACGTCGTTATTGTTGGCGCCGGAATTACCGGTCTTGCTGCAGCACATCAATTGCTGCAGCAGGCTCACCCACCACGCGTCACCATCGTGGATGCCGCTGACCGCATTGGCGGAATTATTCAGGCCTCACCATTTGCTGGACTCGACTCGGTGGACGAATCGGCCGACGCTTTTTTGACGCGTACTCCGTCAGCGATGAATCTCTGTGCGGCGGTTGGTCTTGACCATCAACTCACTTCACCGGCCGCCAATCATGCCTACATCTGGAACAACAACATGCACGCCATTCCTGCGGGCACCATGCTCGGTGTGCCTGGATCGCACAAGGCAATTTGGAATACCCGTCTACTCACGACGTCTGGCAAATTACGCGCATCTGTCGAACCATATCTTCCAAGCGCTCTAGGTCGATCAACCGATTCATTAGGCGCTGCAATTCGTAGTCGTTGCGGCAACGAGGTACTTGAGCGTCTTGTCGACCCACTTGTCGGAAGCATCTATGCAACTGATACCGATAATTTCAGTGTGCAAGGTATGCCCCAAGTGGCCGAGCTCTTGGCACAGCCAACAAGCCTTATGCGCGCCGCTCACAACGCAATGCAAAAGCGCACGAGTGGTGGCCCAGTATTCGCAACTCCAATGAGTGGCATGAGCACACTTACTCGCGCGGTGCACGACCGAATTATTGAAGATGGTGCGCGCGTCATGCTTTCATCTGCGGTGCGCAGTATCGAACCCCAAGGTCGGTCGTATGTAGTGCATCTTGAAACCGAATCACTGCAGGCAGATGCAGTTATCTTGGCAAGTCCTGCCCGACACACTGCTGCACTGGTTGGGCAGCTCAGTACCGAAACATCCTCACAACTTCAGCGGTTTGAGCATGCATCCGTCATCATGATTGCACTGACAATTTCGCGATCACAGTGGCCGCAACACCTCACCGGCACTGGCTACCTTGTGCCAAAACCAGTACAAACTGGTGTAACTGCGGTTTCGTTTGGATCCAACAAATGGGCTCATTGGAAAACTGCCAACGACGAGATGGTCCTGCGTGTTTCGCTGGGACGCGACGGCGCCCCAATGCATCATCTTGATGACAAAGCCTTGCTTGAAGTTGCACTACGCGATTTACGTATGCATCTTGGTTTCGATGCCGCTCCAACCAACATGCGTTTCACGAGATGGATCGAATCATTTCCTCAGTACCGACCAGGACACGCCATGAGAGTCGAGACACTCGACAAACAATTACACGCATCGGCACCTGGCGTTGTGTTGGCTGGTGCAAGCTACCGAGGCATCGGTATTCCCGCGTGCATCAATGATGGCCAACGTGCTGCGACTCGCGCACTCAATGAACTGAACTGATTCCATCTGATGAAAAAGCAATACCTTGTCGCAATCATTGCGGGTTTGCTTATTGCATTCAGCCTCCCACCGTGGGGTTGGTGGCCGCTCGCTTATGTTGGCGTTGCATTGTTTGCGACATGCAAACCAAATAGCAATCGCGCACGATTCATGTTTGGCACAATGTTTGCACTCGCTTGGCTGGCACCGGGCATGGCTTGGATGTGGTTTCTTACAGCGCCGGGATATGTGATTGCAGCACTTCTCTTTTCTGCACTTCACGGTCTAGCTGCAGTAATCACCGGTGCTGTTACGGATCAACACAAACATCGAGCAGTAATTGGTCCACTGACGCACACACTCGCCGAAGCGTTGCGTTTTTCATTTCCGTTTGGTGGTGTGCCACTCGCAACACTCGCCATCTCTCAAGCTGCATCACCAATCGCTCCTATTGTGCGAGTTGGCGGCCCACTTCTCCTCACCTACATCGTGTTACAGATTGGTTTTTTGCTTGCAAGCCTCCGACACACCGAGACACCCAGGCGCTCCATGCGTGCAGTGCTTTGGGCTGTTGTTGCCGTTGCCGTTTTGCCTATTACTGGTTTGATCGCTCCGCACGGAAAAGACATTGGTCGCTCGCTCAATGTTGCAGCGGTGCAGGGCGGTGGTCCACAAGGCACATTGGCGATTAATACCAATAGTCGCGATGTGGTGATTCGGCATCTTGACGCAACTCAAAAAATTGCTGTTGCGTCTACATCAAATGAGGGCAAGTTGGACTTAGTCGTCTGGCCCGAAAATGTTATTGATGTAAGCAGTTTTTCGTCGAGTATTGAACGCACCGAAGTCGAAGCACAGGCTGCCCGTCTCAATGCACCTTTTCTTGTTGGCATCACCGAAGATTTCGATAACCGATTTTTTACCAATGCACAAGTTGTAGTGAACACTGACGGTTCACTTGGGGACCGTTACGACAAAGTACGACGAGTGCCGTTTGGTGAGTTCGTGCCGATGCGGGGATTGCTCGAAGCGGTTGGTGCGCCGGTTGACAGAATCCCTCGCGATGCCAAGGCGGGTCACGACACAGCAATATTGCGCGCTGCAGACACCACCATTGCAGTTGTTATTTCGTGGGAAGTCTTTTTTGCAGGGCGAGCCAACGAAGGCATCGAGCAAGGTGCAACGTTGCTGGTGAACCCAACGAATGGCTCAAGCTATACGGGAACAATTTTGCAGTCTCAACAAATTGCTTCGTCCCGTTTGCGAGCCCTGGAGACTGGACGTTGGCTAGTGCAAGTTTCACCAACTGGCTTCTCGGCTTTCGTCTCGCCAGATGGTCAAGTGTTTGATCGCACGGGTGTCAGCGAACAGCGTGTCATTACGCGACAGGTACAACTTCGCTCGGGTCGCACAATCTATTCGTACCTTGGCGACATGCCATTTGTTGTAATCATGATTGCTTCGCTGCTTGCCCTACTGATCGCTGGCCGGCGCACAACTCAAGCATGACCAACAACATGATCACACTTTCTTCTGGAAATGTCGTTGCCGTCATTGACGTCGAACACGGATCACGTCTGTCGAGCGTGCAATTTGACAAAACAGAACTCCTGGTACAGCGCACGAACGACGATTCATTTTCGTGGGGCTGTTTTCCGATGGCTCCGTGGGCTGGCCGCACACGCAACGGAGTATTTGAGCACCAAGGCTTGACTGTGCAGTTGCCCATCAACTCTGCCCCACACGCAATTCATGGTCTCGTTCATGACGCGTCATGGCAAGTGGTCTCTACTTCTTCTACAAGTGCAACATTGCGGGTCGAGCTCGACAAACGGTGGCCTTCTGCGGGGTGGGTCGAACATCACATCAGCGTCGACTCAACATCGGTTTACCTTCAACTCAGCGTGCACGCAACTATCGGCGACAATCAAACAGTTTCTCTGCCGGCACAAGTTGGTTGGCACCCGTGGTTTGTGCGCCCCGTACACATTGAAGCCGCATTTAACACTCTGTACGTTCGCGATAGCGATGGAATTGCCAACGAGCGTCGCGCCCATCAACGACATGACTTGACTCAAGAATCGCTCGACGATTGTTTTGCAGATGCTCTTACTGCGCCGTTACTGAATTTTGAAAACGGTCTGATGGTTCGCCTCGAGAGCGACTGCAGCCACTGGGTCGTGTACAACGAGCCGTCGCATGCAATTTGTGTAGAGCCACAATCTGGACCGCCAAACGGACTCAATTCCGAACCCTTGGTGGTATCCCCAAACCATCCATTGACGCGTTATTTTCGCCTGACTGCACTTGGTTACCGCTAGGTAGAGTGATACGGCTATGTCAACGCCGTTCGACCCCAACGGCCCGTTGCGTATTGCCTATTTGACGTATCGCGGCAAGCCGCACGTCGGTGGTCAGGGCGTCTACACCCGACACCTCACCAAAGCACTTGTCGATCTTGGTCATCATGTCGAAGTTTTTGGCGGACAGCCGTACCCGATACTTGACCCGCGAGTGCAACTCCATCAATTGCCAAGCCTCGATATTTTTAATGACGCTTACCCCGGTCGCTTCCCCGCATATTGGGAAGTGAACGACTGGCCAAACTTTGTAGAAACAGCACAGTTCCTCAAAGGAACATTTGGCGAACCACGCTCGTTCAGCATCCGAGCTCACCGCGCGCTCAAAACACGTGTCAACGATTTTGACATTGTGCACGACAATCAATGTCTTGGATACGGAATCCTCAAGATTGAAAAAATCATTCCGACGATTGTCACCCTGCACCACCCCATCACCAAAGATCGCAAACTCGAGATGGAACACACACCTACGTGGTGGAAGCGCAAGGCCATCGGTCGCTGGTATTCATTTGTTGATATGCAAGGCAAAGTTGCAAGCAAGATGCCTCGCGTTGTTGTCGTCAGCAAGAACTCAATCGACGATATTCACATCGACATGAAAGTGTCGCTTGATCGCATGCGACTAGTGCCAGTTGGTGTTGATCAAGATTTGTTCTCCCCAAAACCGTCGGTGCAGCGCAAGCCTGGACACATGATCACCACTGCATCTGCCGACGTCGCCCTCAAAGGTCTTTCATACTTGCTTGAAGCTCTTGCAAAATTGCGCACCGAGCGCGAAGTACACCTGACCATCATTGGAAGACCGCGCGAAGGCGCAAATGCCGACCTCATTCGTTCGCTTGGCCTTGAAGATTGCATCACGCATGTTTCGGGAGTAACCGATGAACGCATTGTTGAGTTGTATGCAGAAGCCGAGCTTGCAGTTGTGCCAAGTTTGTACGAGGGTTTTAGTCTTCCTGCGATTGAAGCAATGGCAACCGGTACATGTTTGGTTGCTACAACAGGAGGCGCGCTCCCCGAAGTAACCGGCGTCGACAACGACACGGTGCTTTCATGCCCAGCAGGTGACGCAGAAGCACTGGCTGCAACTATTCGTCGCGGGCTTGACAATAAAGAGTTGCGAGATCGCATCGGTGCTGCCGGCAGAACCCGCGTAGTGGAGCGCTGGAGCTGGCGCCATTGTGCCGCTCTCACCGTTGACCAATACAAAGAAGTTCTTTCGATGCCACACAACGTCAAAAAACTGCAGCAAAGAGACAGCAAATAACCCATGTTGACCGTGCGTTTTAGTGAGCTTTCCATAGGGCCCGGCACGCTTTTTCTTGACGCCGGCGCCGGATTTGGTCGGCACGCATTTGAGGCTGCACGCCTTGGCGCACAAGTTGTTGCACTTGACTACGCCCAGGACGAAGTAGTTGCCATGCGCGCAACTTTTAGCGCCATGTACGAAGCCGGAGAGATCAAAGCAGAAAACCTTGTGGGTGTGTTGCGCGGCGATGCCACGTGCTTACCTTTTGCCGACAACTCGTTTGATTGCATTGTGACTTCCGAAGTGCTCGAGCACATTCAAAATGACGTGGCCGCACTGAGCGAACTCGCTCGCGTGCTCAAGCCAGGTGGAACTCTTGGCGCCACTGTGCCGTCATGGTTTCCCGAAAAGATCAACTGGATGTTGTCGGATGAGTACCACGCACCGTTTGTGGTCGGTGGCCACGTACGTATCTACAGCGGCACCGAACTCAAAGCAAAGTTGCGCGCAGCAGGTTTGCGCGTTGTTGGTCAGCATCGCGCCCACGGATTGCACTCTCCGTACTGGTGGCTGCGCTGTGCGGTTGGCCCTGCACGCGAAGACAATCGCATGGTCAACGCCTACAAAAAGTTTTTGGAGTGGGACATCATCTCGAAACCAAAAGTCACCCAAGTAGCCGAACAAGTGCTTGCGCCTGTTCTTGGCAAGAGTTATGTGGTGTACTCCATGAAGCCGGTAGACAATGCCAAATAACGAGCTACTGGGCAAGAATGTCGGCAACAATCTGGACGACGTAATCACCCAAGAGGAGTTGCGTGCAACGGCTCAATCAATTGCATCGTTGCAACTTTCGAGCGGCATGATTCCGTGGTTTGTTGGCGGACACTGTGACCCATGGAATCACGTTGAGACCGCAATGGCACTCGACGTGATGGGCTTACATGATCAAGCTCAACGCGCATACGAATGGTTGACCTCTGTGCAACGCGAAGACGGCAGTTGGTTTAACTATTACTTGCCAGACGGTTCAGTGGAAGAAACAAAACTCGATACCAACGTGTGCGCATATATCGGTACCGGAGTGTGGCACCACTGGATGAGCACCAACGACAAGCAATTTGTCGCGCGCATGTGGCCGGCGGTCAAGCGTGCAATGGAATGGGTGTTGGCGATGCGTCGCCCAGACGGCACCATCTTGTGGGCTCGCGAAGTGAACGCAAACCCTTGGGACTATGCATTGTTGACTGGCTGTTCTTCAATTCGTCATGCGTTGCATTGTGCAGCAAACATTGGAGCAATCGTTGGTGACTCGCAGCCCGAGTGGCGCGCTGCAGCCGACGCAATCGATGAGATCATCAACACCGACCTCAATGCCTTCGAGCCAAAACTTCGCTGGGCAATGGACTGGTACTACCCCGTACTCACTGGAGCATTAACTGGCACTGAAGCAAAGACACGAATTGCCATGCAGTGGGAAGAATTTGTCATTCCTTCTCGCGGCGTGCGTTGTGTCAATGACGAAGACTGGGTAACGGCTGCCGAAACAGCAGAGTGCTCGCTAGCCCACTCTGCCATCGGCGACTTCGACACCGCAAAGCAATTGTTGATGTGGACAAACGCACACCGCACCGAGAGCGGCGCATACCTCACAGGCATTGTTTACCCAGATCGCATTGTGTTTCCTGCCGATGAATGCAGCGCATACACCGGCGCAGCAGTGATTTTGGCAGCCAATGCAATTAGTAGCGATACCGCAGCAAGCCAAATCTTTGGCGCATCAACTGTGCTTGACTAACACGTACTGTGGTTGACCAAAACGTTTCTTGGTTTTAGTTTTTTTATTTCACGCGCGTCAGCACACGCAGTGAACCAGTTGCGCTCACATCTACAAACTTGCCGCTATTCATTGCTGCCAAATAAATCTCTTCGTATGGCGCCTGACCGCCAAGCTCCGGATCGGTAAACACATCGTGGATTGCCAAAATGCCGCCTAGAGCAACATGCCCGTTCCATGCCGCATAATCATTTGCGGCTACATCTCGGGCGTGGCCACCATCGATAAAGCACATCGCAATTTGTTGAGTCCATGTGCTTGCGATTGTTGGCGAGTCACCAACAACAGTTCGAACGGTGTTGGTGAGCTGCGCACGGCTCATTGTTTTTTCAAAATGTGGCAGCGTATTGAGTCGACCTGTCGACTCATCGACCAATGTTGGGTCGTGCCACTCCCAACCAATCTGGTTTTCTTCCGACCCACCATGGTGATCAACAGCAAACAGCACTGTGTTGCACGCTTCTGCTGCCGCGCCAAACCACACGGTGCTTCGCCCACAGTATGAGCCAATTTCAACCATTGGCAAACCAGGGCAGGCTTTTCCTGCGGCTAATGCTGCGACAAATAATGCATCGCCTTCAACCTCTGGCATAAACCCGGTTGTTCCAATTGCGATTATGCGTCGTTCACCACTCAGTTTGGTCACGTGAAAATTCACTCGTTACGCATTGCGCGGAAGCAATGTGTTTCCACGAGCAATACGCCCAAGCCAAGACGCACTTGGTCGAGGTGTGCGTACCTGTGTCTTCCAATCGACTGCAACAATTCCAAACGTTGGTCCGTATCCGTACATCCATTCAAAATTGTCCATCAGGCTCCAATAGGTATAGCCGCGAATGTCAATTCCATCCTGGATGCAGTTGAGTACTCCTTCAAGCGCACCGTGTACATATTCGATCCGTTCGTTATCGTCGCTCGTTGCAATGCCGTTCTCGGTAACAATGATCGGCACATGGCCTGTCTTGTCCCATGCGCGACGAATGCACGCCTCTAGCGCCTGAGGCCTGAACTCGTAGCCCATGATTGTCGTGCGCATATCCGCATCGGGTTGCATGCGACCGTCTTGGTTGAATCGCTCACGCGTGTATGTCTGCACACCGAAATAATCGTCACCTTTGGCCACTTCCAAAAAGCAGTCTTCGAGACCATCCCACGCCATGTCACGTTTGCCTTCAGCGGCCTTGCGATGTGATTCATCATCAACATTGATGGTGTACTCCTGCATCGCAAGTGTGATTCCAAGCGGGGCGCTCGAAATTGACTTCACTGCGTCACGTGCTTTGATGTGTGCCTGGCAAAATACTTCGTTCGCCTTCTTGCGTGCTTCACGAGACTTTGTGCCAGGTGGAAACTCGCCAAGTAAATAACCAATGGTCGAAACCATATTCGGTTCGTTAATGGTGCACCACTTGCCAACACCATCACCTAGCGACTTGGCTACTTTTTCTGAAAAACGAGCAAACAAATCTGCTGTTGAATCGTTTACCCAGCCACCCCTTGCGGTAACCCAACGCGGAGTAGTGAAGTGATGCAACGTCACGACAGGAGTGATGTTGTGTTCGTGGCATGCTTCCAAAACTTTTCGGTAGTGATTGATCTCTGCTTGAGAGAACTCTCCGTCTTCCGGCTCGATACGACTCCACTCGACACTGAATCGGTAATTGTCAAAACCCAGTTTGGCGAGCATCGCAATGTCCTGGGGGTACAAGTTGTAGTGATCGCAGGTGTCTCCGCTTGGCTCTTTCGCACGTGTACCAACGCGATGTTCCCATTCCCACCAATCGTTATTCCAGTTATTGCCTTCTACTTGGTGGGCTGCAGTTGCAGTTCCCCAAGTAAATCCGGCTGGAAATGAATGAGGGTTTGATGATGTTGAAGCAGTATTCGCACTTGTCATGAAATTCACGCTAGTCGGGCACACGCACCCGACCCATTGCTGGCATTATTGAAGGATGAGCAAACCCCTTCAAGACCTCATTACATTGCTCGACCTCGAAACCATAGAAGTCAATATCTTTCGCGGTCAGTCACCCGACGAAAATCGCCAACGCGTCTTTGGCGGCCAAGTGGCCGGACAGGCGCTTGTAGCCGCGGCTCGGACAATCGACGAACCAGATCGCATGGTTCACTCATTGCACGCATATTTTTTGCGCTCTGGCGACCCTGGCGTGCCGATCTTGTATGAAGTTGACCGCATTCGTGACGGCAAGAGTTTCTCGACCCGCCGAGTTGTGGCGATCCAGCATGGAAAAGCAATCTTCAATGTGCAGGCCAGTTTTCAAAAAGCAGAGTCTGGGCTTGAGCATCAGATCGCAATGCCTACTGATGTGCCTCATGCGGACACGCTTCCCGATTTCAAGTCGTTAATGGAGCCGTACAAAGAAAAACTTGGCGACTGGTACGACCGGCCACGTCCGATTGATATGCGTTACGTCGATGGAAACCCATTTACGCGCAGGGGTAATCCGCAGCCTGGCCAACGGGTTTGGTTTCGCACCGATGGAAAACTTCCAGACGACAATGTGTTGCACGCCTGCATTGTCACTTACGCAAGCGACATGACGCTGCTCGACTCTGCGCTTTTACCCCATGGTCGATCACTCGCAGACGGTTCACTGCAACTAGCCAGCCTCGATCATGCAATGTGGTTCCATCGCGAGTTTCGTGCAGATGACTGGCTGCTCTATCAGCAGTCTTCGATCTCGACATCTAATTCACGTGGCATGGCCGAAGGACATATCTTTACGCAGGATGGAAAACTTGTTGTCACTGTCGTGCAAGAAGGTCTTGCACGTCTCGTCTAGCGACGTGAATCCATGAACAGCCCACGCAGGGCTGCAAAGTTTTCTACGCAGTGACCGGCACCTAGCACTACTGCTTCGAGCGGTTCCGTCGACATGTTGACGGGCACCTGTGTGTCGCGCTCAATGCGTCGGGCTAAACCGCGCAGCATCGAGCCACCACCAACCAAATACATGCCGCGAGTAAGAAAATCTTGCGACAGCTCTGGCGGCGCCGAAGCCAGGCAGCGAATGACCGAGCTGACCATCTGTGTCACAACATCATCAATCGCTACGCGAATTTCGCTCGATGTAAGCACGACCGTCTTAGGCAATCCTGAAACAAGATCACGACCACGCACCTCGGCGTCCCGATCTTCGGGAGTTGCCATTGCGCTACCAATTGAGATCTTGATTTCTTCTGCCGTGCGCTCTCCAATTGCAAGACCATGTTCGCGTCGCACATATGACTGAATCGCAGCATCGATATCGAAACTGCCAACACGTACTGCTTCAAGAGCAACAATTCCACCGAGGCTGATCACTGCAGTCTCTGTAGTGCCGCCGCCGATGTCAATGACGAGGTTGCCAACAGGCTCATTGATTGGCAGGTCTGCGCCGATAGCTGCAGCCATTGGTTGTTCGAGCAATTGTGCGTCAGCAGCACCTGCGCGACGAGTTGCGTCGGTTACTGCTCGACGCTCGACTTCGGTAATGGCCGACGGCACACAAATCAGCACCTTCGGACGCGAAAATCGCGAGACACCTGCACGCTGCAGCAGCAATCTGATCATTTTTTCGGTGATCTCGAAGTCGGTAATTGCGCCACCACGCAATGGGCGCACCGCAACGATGTATCCAGGGGTCCGACCAATCATGCTCCACGCTTCTTGACCTGTCGCAAGTACCTCGCCAGTGCGCTTATTGACGGCGATCACAGAAGGTTCGTTGATAACAATGCCGCGCCCCTCCATATATACAAGGGTGTTTGCGGTACCAAGGTCAATTGCTAAGTCGCGTGCCACTTTGGTCTACCTTCTGCCCTGTTTGCCGGATTGATCGTGTAACTGTTGGCGCACGTGAGCGCGCGAATCATCGGAAAGTGCGTCTAAGTGACGACGGAATGCAACCATTCCATTGTTGCGATTTGCACTTCGCGACTCTTGCATCATCATCACGACGAGAGTCGATGCGGACACCACAGAAATTGCGGCGAACAACAGCGAAAGACTTGAAATTGCAATCATTGGTGCGTGCTCGATTTTGGTTGTGACGTTGTCATGACTTGATCAACGGTTGTTACGTGTTGCGCACCGAGAGCCCAATCACTTCCGGTTGCCCATGCTTCACGTTTCCAAATTGGCACTGTCGCTTTCAAAGCATCAATTCCAAATCTTGCTGCTTCAAATGCTTCGGGTCGATGTGGAGCAGAAACAACGACAAGCACTGATGACTCGCCCAACTTAAGGTCGCCAACTCGATGAATGAGTGCAATTCTGCCCAAGTCACTCCACTGATTTTTCATCTCGGAAACAATTTCGCGACATTTGGGAATGACCTCTTCTTCAAATGCCTCGTAGCTCAGGGTGTGTACTCCAGTACGACCCTCTGAATGATCACGAACAGTTCCTGAAAACAACACAACAGCACCACAAGAATCGGTGACTGACCAGTCATACACCGCACCCACATCAAGTGTCGTATCAGTGATTTCAAGCCACACGTTGCTGTCTAGAGAGAATTCGCGGTGAAGCATCGCTTTCAGCGTACCCGAGGTTGTGGATGGTCTATTAGTTTAAATTTTTAATAGGCTCTAGTTCAGTGAGCAACAATCCCGACGAACAACCATTTGCTGGAATTCCACTTTTTGGCGACCTTGCAAAGGCAATGGCTGGCCAAGGTCCGTTGCAGTGGGATGTTGCACGACAAGTAGCCATCTCGACTGCAACGAATGGCACCAATACCGAAGCCAATGTTGATCCAACGTCTCGGGTGAGCCTCGAGCAGCTCGCACCAATTGCCGACATGCATGTGCGCAACTACACGGGCTTGATTACTGGCACTGGCACTTCGCTTCCAAACATCGTTGTTACCAATCACTCCACTTGGGTGCACCACACGCTTGAGTCGTACAAGCCGCTCTTCACTCAACTCGCAGCCGCATTAAACAATCCAAGCGTTGAAACGCCGGAGCCGGGCAACGGACTCGATAGAGGTATTGATAACGAGACTGACCAAATCGCCGCGATGATGTCGTCGCTCAACAAGATGATGGCTCCAGCGATGATGGGAATGTCAATTGGATCCATGATTGGGCAACTCTCGCTGCGAGCTTTCGGGCAATACGACTTACCTATTCCGCGCGAGCCGAAAAATCAACTGCTTCTTGTTGCCAGCAATGTCGAACAATTCGCAACTGACTGGAGCATCGCGGTCGATGACATGCGCATGTGGGTGTTGATTCATGAACTCACTTCGCACGCTGTGCTCAGCGTCGATCATGTTCGTGATGCAATCAATCAACAGATCAGCACATACATTGCCGGCTTTCGACCAAACCCAAATGCATTGATGGAAAGACTCACGACAATGGATCTTGGCACCAGTGACCCGATGGCCATGATGCAAAAATTTCTCACAGACCCAACCATCATCTTGGGTGCAGTTCGCTCGCCTGAACAAGAGCGTCAAGCGCCAGTGCTAGACGCGATGATTGCTGCGGTTGTTGGCTATATCGACCACAGCGTTGATGCAATATCGGCATTGGTGTTGGGCGGAGGTGAACAGATTGCAGAGGCTGTTCGCAGGCGTCGTGTTGAATCTGCCCCCCATGACTCATTTGTTGAGCAACTGCTGGGCTTGCGCCTCACCCGCCAGCAAGTTGAACGCGGGCATGCCTTTGCGGCCGGTGTCACCGAGCGCGCTGGGCATGATGGCCTCTCTCAACTCTTTACTCGGGCAGGCAATTTGCCTACCCCCAACGAGCTAGATGCGCCTGGTCTGTGGCTTGCTCGCATTGAGTTGCAAGACAAATAGCAGCGACGCAACTGCCGAGCCAACGCCAATAATCAAAAAGCCAACTGCTCCTGGCGGCGTTGCGATAACTGCAAGTAGGCCGGCTATCACCCAAGCGATTTGATTGCGCGTTTCGTAACGCACAAACGTGCGCGCTCGGTTTGCATCGGGGGCTTTTGATTGCACTGTTGACTCAAATGCAAGTCGCCCAATCGAACCGACTCCGTTTACAACACCAGCCAAAACAATTCCGGCAGTAACTCCACCAAAATATCCAGCGACAAGACCACCAAGACAAACACTGGCAACACAGAGTTGAAGCATTCTTCGTTCGTGGATGCGCCGACGCAACACCGGACCAACAGCATTGGCTGCAAATGTGCTGAGCGAACAGACGGCAATCGCCAGACCAAACCAAGCGGTTCCGGCTTTTTGATCGCGTAGCCAGAACGCTAAATGAAAAAACATAAATCCGACAGCCGCTCGTAGTACCAGCATCACAAACGCGGCTTGACGAATTTCAGGTTCGTGAAGCTCGTGCTTCTCTATTTCTTGCATCGTGTTCGGAACTGCCGCAATATGCTTTGGCAGCGCAAGCGCAGCGATGCCCGCGCAAGCAAACGCACCAGCCGAAAATCCGAGCGACAATCTGGTGTCAATAAGTTGCAACAAGATTGCTGGTGCTCCACCAAGAAAACCAACCACGCTGGTCAGGCGCCCGAGTTTTCCATTGGCCGCCATCAATTGTTCGTCGCCATCAACAACCGTGGGCATAATCGCCGAACGCGACACCCCATAGGTCTTGGCAAGCACCAGCGACAGAAACGCCAGCGGAAACAACGCAAGTGAGTTCAACCACTTCATCATTGCAATCAACACCATCGCACGCATCAACCCAACAAGACACACCGTGATGCGACGGCCGCCTGGCAAGCGATCGATATACGGCCCAATGACCGGTGCGAGTACTGCGAAAGGAGCAAGGCTGATCGCCAAGAATAAAAGCACTTTTGAGCGTGCCGCATCAGGACTGATTGACAAAAATAGCGAGTCTGCTAACGAAACAGCAAGTGCTGCTTCGCCAATCACCATCAATACATGCACGCGCGACAACCGCGTCAGGGGGCTCACTGGCGCGAGGCCCGTATGTCTCTGTTGCGTTGCTATGCGCTCATTTTCTCATATTTGTAGCCAAGGCCACGGATGGTGACCAACCGTGTTGGATTGGCTGGCTCGGATTCAATCTTGCTGCGCAAACGCTTGATGTGTACGTCGAGAGTTTTAGTGTCACCGTAATAATCGGCGCCCCACACTCGATCAATCAGCGTTTCACGAGTCATTACACGACCTGCATTAGCCACAAGTACGTATAACAATTCAAATTCTTTGAGCGGCAGTTTTGTCACGACGCCACGAACAGTCACCACGTGCTGTTCTGGATCAATCGCAACATCACCGATCGAGACTGTGCCGAAACCAACTTCATCAATCTCGGTCGGGGTCAATGAGCTACGGCGCAGTGCGGCACGAATGCGCGCCACAAGCTCGCGCAAGCGATAGGGCTTGACGATGTAGTCGTCAGCGCCAACTTCAAGACCGATGATCGTGTCGATCTCTGAGCCTTTTGCCGAAACCATAATGATTGGCACTTGGCTCTTTTTGCGAATCTCACGACACACATCGGTACCCGAAACTTTTGGCAACATCACATCTAGCAGAACGATGTCCGGATTGATTTTGTCAAACATTGACAGAGCTTCTGCCCCATCTTTAGCCACGCTGACACGAAACCCTTCTCGTTTCAAACCAATATCAAGAGCTTCAATAAACGAATCTTCGTCTTCAACAACAAACACCATCGGTAGTTCGGTTGGTTGATTCATGCTGTAAGTCCTTTTGATTTTTAGTCTTTTTGGCGGGGTAACACAACAGTGAAGGTTGCGCCTTCACCTTCATTTGATTTGAGTTCTATTTTTCCTCCGTGATTGTCAACAACGTGTCGCACAATTGACAGACCTAGTCCGGTTCCTCCAGTTGATCGACTACGAGCCCTATCAACTCGATAAAAACGTTCAAAAATTCGTTCGTGATCCTTCGGTGCGATTCCAAGACCTTGATCGACGATCGCAATTGTTAGATCAGTATCTCGTACATCTCCAATAATTTTGACAAGTCGATCTTCGTCGCTGTATTTGATTGCGTTTTCCACAAGATTGGAAAAAGCGGAAACAAGTTGGCTTCGATCCCCAAACACCTCTGCAGCGAAATTACCACTCGTCACGAGTTCGACTTTATGACGACGTGCACTGTCTTGGGAAAGTGCAACGACTTCTTTGATGACACCGTTCATCTCGATGCGTTCCCACTCGGTTGAACGTCCAAATTCAATTCGTGAAAGATCGAGCAAATCATTCACAATGCCTGCCATACGAAAAGATTCGCGAACAATCCGTTCTGCCAGCTGCTTCATCACTGCTGGGTCTGTTTCGTCCATCATCGTGTCACCAAGGGCTGCAATACCGCCGATTGGAGTTTTTAATTCATGACTCAAGTTGGCAACAAAATCGGTTCGAACAGTGTCGATTCGAACTCGATCAGTGGTGTCTTCAATTGTCACAACAACGCCGTCATTATTTAATCGCTGCGAATTCAATTGAAAGAAGCGATCGGGTGGGCCGGCAACCTGCATCGATTTGTTCTGCTCACCGATCTCGATTGTCTCTCGCACTAGTGCAACAACCGCCTCGTCAACCAAAATGTCAACGTGGCGAACTCCTGTCATTTCTGTTGCAATTCGATTTCGAAGCAAATCACCATTTGGTTCCCGGCTAATGACAACTCCGATCGGTAGAAGATCGAACGCTCTCAGCAGTTGTTCATCAACCACTTTCGTAATCGCTTCAAGGCGTGGAGCTGCGTCAATAGGTTCGGAGATTTCAGTGCGGCCTACACGTGACGCTCTCTTACCGTAAAGAGTTCCTGCGACGAGTGCGACCGCTACGCAAGTGACAAACCAGATGGTCGTCATATCTAATTCACTGCAGAACTAAGACGAAGAGTCTGACGATGATTGCGAGTCACCAGAGTGCCGAGCCTTAAAGCGCGCAGCACCACGGTGTTCTGGCAAGACACCTGTGAGAATAAACAGGGTTCGTTCACCAACGTTTACCGCATGGTCACCAATGCGCTCAAAGAATCTGCCGATGATTGCAAGTTGCACAGCAACCTGAACGTCCATTTTGCCTCGAGCATGACACTCAAAAATTTCTTGAATGAACTGACGATGCAGTCCGTCCAGAAATGAGTCCATGTCATCGATGGCTGCAGCCTTTGGAGCATCGCTAGATTCGAAGGCGTCCATTGCCGAGATAAACAATTGCTGAGCCTGTTCGCTCATTTTGGTGATCAAGCCACGCAACACTGGATCAATGTCATGACCATAAATGCGTCGCGCACCTTTGCAGATGTTGACTGCCAAGTCGGCTGAACGCTCGAGCTCGCCAGTGATCTTGATGGTCGATACCAACTGACGTAAGTCACCCGCAACAGGCGCCTGCAACGCAAGCTGCTGAAAACACTGGTCCTCAATGTCCACAGCGCGGGCATCAATCTCGTCATCACTTTGCACCAAATAGTCGGCGCCCTCAAGATCGCCACTGAGCAACACTGCAGTTGCACGGGGAATGGCTTCAATTACCGAGGCTCCAAGTCGAATCACCTGGTCGCGAATGGCATCAACCTCTTGATGAAACGTCTTACGTAATTCGTCCATTGGTCAACTTTCTTTCAAAAAATCTGCTGAACGGCAGATTTGCTACACGTAAAACCTACACGCACGAGGTGAAACTCGTCTGAACGTCAGATTACAAACAAGTGAACCGCTTTATCGGACTTGGGTTTGCACGACCCAGTCATGCAGTTTTCGTTGGGCATCCACGGTGAGGCCAGGGGCCCCAGCCCGCACCCACGAGTTATCGGCATGCAAGTCAAAATGGGCAGCATCATCATCCACCAAATATCCGAGCACCTTGTCGAGCCACATGCGGTGCTTCGGATGAGTAAGCGGCACCAATGCCTCTACTCGCCCATCCAAATTTCGGCCCATCATGTCGGCAGAGCCGATTAGGTGCAGTGGTTCGTTGTTGTCGTAGCCATGTTCGAAACGATAGATACGTGAATGCTCAAGGTATCGACCGAGAATCGATCGAACTCGAATGTTTTCAGACATGCCAGTCACGCCGGCACGAAGGCAACAGATCCCTCGAACAATTATTTCGATCTGCACACCGGCATTGCTTGCCCGATAGAGCGCTTCGATCACTGCCTTGTCCGAGATTGAGTTGATCTTCATCGTGATTCGTCCATCAACTCCAAACGTTGCCTCTTTGTCAATGAGGTCAACAATGCTGTTGCGCAATCGATGTGGTGCCACCAACAGCGTTTGATAGTC
>WLPO01000059.1 GCA_009698745.1 Actinomycetota bacterium | reverse complement strand
GTTCAAATCCTGTCCCCGCCACCAGTAAGTAAAGGGCTCACCGAGAAATCGGTGGGCCTTTTGCATTTTGGTTTCAGAGTTCGATTGGTAGCCTGCTCCGATGTCAACTTCCAAGCCATCAGTCACCATCCCTCAACAACCAGCGCCAACCGAACTCGTCATTGAAGACCTCACGGTCGGCACGGGTGACACTGCCGTCAGCGGCAAAAATGTCTCGGTGCATTACGTAGGTGTTGCATACAGCAATGGAACACAATTTGATGCTTCATGGGATCGAAACGAACCATTTGAATTTCGCTTAGGTGGCGGACAAGTAATTGCTGGATGGGATCAAGGTGTTGCCGGTATGCAAGTTGGCGGACGTCGCAGTCTCACAATTCCTGCACATCTTGGATATGGAGATCGTGGTGCGGGTGGCGTGATTAAAGGCGGCGAAACACTTGTGTTCGTTGTTGATCTACTCAACGTTTTTTAGGGGTTGAACATAAAAGTTCAGCGGTAGACTTGCATTAATAGAGATGCACACAACAACAACGTTGTGCGCTGAACGAATTGGTGTGTAATGAATATCTTGGTAATCGGAGCAGGTGGCGTAGGTGCCTCAATGGCATCTATTGCTGAGACCCGATCGTTCTTCAAAACCTTTGTTCTCGCAGACATTTCATTGTCTCGAGCCGAAGAGGCAATTGCATTGCTTGATGACCGCTCAAAGTTTGTTGCCGAGCAGATTGACGCTCGTGATCGTGCTGCTATTTCTGCACTGATCCACAAGGTCAAAGCCGACGTTGTAGTCAATGCATGCGATCCACGCATGAATGAGCCAATTTTTGGTGCTGCATATGATTCGCATTGCAACTACATCGACATGGCGATGAACCTGAGCGCGCCGCACCCGACAAACCCTTACGAGGAAGTTGGCGAGCCGTTGGGCAAGAGTCAGCTAGATGATGATGCCAAGTGGCGCGAGCGCAATATTTTGGCGCTTGTTGGCATGGGTGTCGAACCAGGACTCAGCGACGTGTTTGCTCGGTATGCGGCAGACAACTTATTTGACACCATCGATGAAATAGGTGTGCGCGATGGATCGAACCTCTCAATTGATGGCCTCGACTTTGCGCCGACATTCTCCATCTGGACAACGATCGAAGAATGTCTCAATCCACCAATCGTGTGGGAAGCAGAGCGTGGTTTGTACACGACCGACTGCTTTAGTGAGCCTGAAGTGTTTCACTTTCCTGCCGGCATCGGACCATATGAGTGCGTCAACGTAGAGCACGAAGAAGTTCTGCTTATTCCACGTGAAATTGATTGCAAGCGCGTCACATTTAAGTACAGCCTTGGCGCCGAGTTCATTGACTGGCTTAAGACGTTTGCATACTTAGGCCTCGACAGCAAAGAGCATGTACGAGTAGGCGATGTTACGGTGTCGCCGCGCGATGTGTTGGCAGCGGTGTTGCCTAACCCAGCCAAACTTGGACACTTGATGCACGGAAAAACATGTGCAGGCACATGGGTGCGTGGCACCTACGACGGAAAGCCACGCGAGATTTATCTGTACCACGTTGCTGACAACGAGACCACAATGCGCGACTGGGGTTCACAAGCGGTGCTTTGGCAAACAGCAATTTGTCCTGTAGTTGCTCTTGAATTGTTGAGCAACGGAAGCTGGAAAAATACTGGTGTTCGTGGAGCCGAAGCGTTTCCTGCCGATCCTTTTCTTAACTTGCTTGGTGAGTACGGTGCGCATCACGGCATGGTCGAGATGGGTCCTGGATTATGGCCGAGTCCGAAACCAACTGGACAACCAGGTTGGGATCGTCCGGTTAAGCGCGCAATCCGACTCGGATAGGCGTGCAGCACAAATCAGTTACGAAGTAGCTGGTCCCATATCGCCCGCGATGTAATGCTTGCGACACAACAATTCGTATCGCACCTCATCACCAAAGAGCGGCTCGCTCATCGTTTTGTCTGTGTCTCCAACAACTACTGTTTCGCCTTCATACACGATTTTGCCATTTACCAAACGTGCGTTGTTATTGGCGCGGTCGCCACACCAGCACCTGGCTTCAACCTGCATCTCAACGCGTTGGTCGGCAATTTCGAGCATGCGTTTGGTGCCATCGAAAAGAAATCCACGAAAGTCTGTAATGAGACCGAAGGCGAAAACATCGACATTAAGTTCGTCAACGATTTGAGCAAGTTGATCACATTGTTCAAGCGAATAAAATTGCGCCTCATCGCAAACAATAAATGAGATGGGCATATGCGACTTTGCAAGTTCGAACAAGTTAAGACCAGGCGCCATTTCGATTGCCGGCGCAGATACACCCAAGCGACTCGTTACTTGTGATCCATCGCGATCAAGCTTGGTGAGCAGCAAACCTGGGACGCCACGCGACGACATGTTGTGGTGGATCTGGAGGGCAAGGGTGCTTTTTCCTGAACCCATTGTTCCAAAACTGAATCGCAACGTAGCCATGTCGCCAAGAACCGTAGTCTGCAATACCCCCTTCGCGCACATGGCAATAGGGTGTAGCTAATGGATGCGCGAAAACTTGCTCAGATGATTGACCATACGCTGCTTGCTCCAGAGGCAACTGCGGCTGATGTCGAGCAACTATGCGCCGAGGCGGTCGCGTTGCAAGTTGGTGCAATCTGTATCTCGCCATCGCTGTTGCCTCTAGCCAAAGGTCTTTTGCCAGCGTCTGTCAATGTTGCAGCCGTTGTCGGGTTTCCTTCGGGCGCACACAGCCCCGAGACAAAAGCTGCAGAGGCCAAACAAGCGTGCGACAACGGTGCCAACGAGATCGACATGGTTGTCAACTTGGCACATGTTGGCACGAGCAATTGGTCTGCAGTCACAACTGAAGTTGCTGCAGTGCGAACAGCAATTCCATCTGGTGTTGTTCTCAAAGTCATCATTGAGTCTGCGCTGTGGAATGACGAGCAAATCGCTGGCGTGTGTTCTGCGGCGGTGCAGGGTGGCGCCGACTTCGTCAAGACCTCAACGGGATTTCATAAATCTGGTGGCGCATCACTGGCCGCAGTGCGGTTGATGAGAAAAACTGTTGGAGAAAACGTTGGCGTAAAAGCAAGTGGTGGAATTCGCACCTATGCCGATGCAATTGCGATGATTGAAGCAGGAGCAAGTCGAATCGGAGCATCTGCTTCGCGAGCAATTTTGGGAGAAGCACAATGAAGCGTGTAATTGCTGGCGCGGTACTCGCGCTTTTGATCATGGGCAGTTCGAGTGTTGCCTCAGCCAGTGCAGGATCAATCGGCGAAACCACGACGACTACTGCGACCACCACTACGACTGTTCTTGTTGAAGTGGCACCAGTGCCAGTGAGGTCGGGCACCGGTCGGCGCATTGTGTACGCCAATCGTCAACAACGTGTGTGGGTGATAAACGAACAAAATGAAGTGATTCGCACGTTTTTGGTGTCGGGCATGCTCGGCCAACCTGGCAAAGGAACATTTAGGGTCTTTAGTAAGTCACCAACTTCGTATAGCCCAGAGTTTGCTGGTGTAACTTTCCGTTTCATGACACGGTTTGCAATTGGTCGCAATGGTGGGAATATCGGTTTTCATGAAATACCGGTTCGCAACAACAAGCCGATGCAGACAGTAGAAGAGCTCGGAGCATTTAAGGGCAGTGGTTGCTTGCGCTCAAGCACACAAGATGCCATATTCATCTATCAGTGGGCCAAGATTGGCACAAAGGTAGTTGTAGTTCCTTAGCTAGAAACGTGCCATTTCAGATTTGAGCAAGTCAAGACCAAGGTTGCCTAAATCAAGTCCATGTGCATGCCACTTACGCAAATCAAATGCCGCCCCATGTTTTTTTCGGGCATCATCGCGCAAGTCGAGCCACACTCGTTCGCCAAGTTTGTATGAAATGGCTTGCCCCGGCCAACCCAAATAGCGATTAATTTCAGAACGATTGAACTCATCATCACTTGATGAACGAGCACTCAAAAATTCGAGCATCAACTCTGGTGTCCACGCCTCACCTGGGTGCCAAGGCCATGAAGCAGGGATAGTGAATCCACAATGCATGCCGATGTCGATAACTACACGTGCTGCACGAAATGCCTGCGCATACAAGTATCCAAGACGATATTCAGGATTGGCGAAGAAGCCAAACTCGTCCATCAAACGCTCTGCATACAGTGCCCAACCTTCGCCATGACCAGACACAAATGTGTTTCGTTGAAAGCGTGACAGCTTTTCAGAATTGATTGTGGCAATCGCAACTTGCAGGTGGTGACCCGGAACTCCTTCGTGATACGCAGTCGTTGGCTCGCTCCAACGCGGAAATACCGTGCGACCATTGGTTGGATACCACGTGCGACCGGGACGACTCAAGTCCTCACTTGGCCCTGTGTAATACATTGCGGCTGCACCACCAGGAGGGGAGATCATTGCTTCAACTCGCTGAATAGATTTTGGAATTGAGAAGTGGTCTTCGTCGATCAAGAATTTCATCGCGTCATCCATGATTTCTTGCAACCAATCGCGCAGCCCATCTTCACCAATAATTGAACGGGCAGGATCGGTATCAAGCAGTTGACGTACTTCGGCGAGTGATGCGCCTGGTTGGATTTCTTGTGCCACGCGTGCCATCTCGGCGTCGAGGCGTTCTACTTCGCCCCAGCCCCACTCGTATGCATCGCGAGCTTCAACATGCATTCCCATGAATCGGCGTCGCGCGAGAGCATGGCGATCGGCACCAACACCATCGTGAGCATCTGCGATTGGCGCATATTCATTGCGCAAATAATCAGATGTTTCGCCGAGTGCCTTTGAAGCAGCCTTGGCTGCTGTGCGCAATTGTTCGATTGGTGCACCGGCAACTGAGGCAGCACCCTCAACGAACTGTTCAAAAAATGCAGGAGCAGTGCCGCGACCGGCCCAAGCAGCAAGTTGTTCTGACGACGCAAGCACTTGTCGGCGTTGCGCAAGTGCACCTCGTTGTGCACCGAGTGCCCATGACTCACGCATACCAGCAAACGCACGCGGCACTTGAGACATACGCTCTGCAATAATCGACCACTGCTCGGCCGTATCGGTTGGCATCAAGTCAAATATCGAACGCGCAGCATCAACATCACCTGCAAGTACACGAATAGACCGAAGATGTTCGTTTGCTGTGTATTCAAGCGTGCCCATCTCGAGTGATTCGCGCAATACACCTGCAGCCAAACGATCTGTATCGGCAGAAGCATCAAGTGCATTGAGTTGCGTCAGCACATCGTGATCAAGTGCTGCACGAGCATCGTGGCCTGATGGTGAGAAGTCGGTCATCTCGTGATCGTGGCCCGGAATACCCATGTATGTGGCAGCGCCAGGGTCGAGCACGGCCAGGCGATCGATATAGCTATCGGAAAGGTTGTAGATCGGAGAAATCATGCCAAGATGCTACGGGCTTGTGAATGAGATGCGACTTAACTGGTGCGATCTGGCCCGTGATCGTCGATCTTGCCAATAACAATGGTCTTATTTGCATTGTCGACATACATATAAATGCGAATAAGGGAACGGTTTTTGCCGCGGCGCAAGTGCGCACCAAGCAGTACCGGCTTGCCTTCGTATGTGACGGTGTAATACGCGGCATGTTTTTGAGCAGTATCGCGAGCAATGTTTGGCACGTAGTCAAGGTTGTATTCGTCGCGCATGTACGACCCAAGGCCCGCACTTGACGAAAACTTGTTTGAACGCCAAGCCTGTACCACCAGGTCGAGTTTCTTGAGATCGCTTAAGAGGCGCACTGGGTCTGGGCCCTGCAATACATCTGCAGTTTCAAATGCAGATTTCAAAAAGACAAGATTGCGGCATTCCTTTGATGCTTTATGTGCAGCGTCCAGGACAGTGCGGGGAATTGCACCGGGTGCTTTGCGATCGAGCTCGGCTTCGAGATCGAGTTTTTGCAAAATAATTGCATCAATGTTTTCGCGTAGGCGAGTGTTGTCTGCCGTTAATTCATCAACCTGTGTTTCGCGCTCTTCTAGGTCGTCAACCAGAGCATCATTTTGTTCATCCGACTCAGCAAGCAGTTCATCGAGTTGATCGATGTGAAATTGTTTTTCATCAATCTGTTTGTAGAGCAAATCAATTGTCTTTTTGAGCGATGCAATGTCGGCACCCGTGTTTGTTTCGGTAGCAACAGGACTCTGCACCTGCCGACCCAGTGCCGCACGCGGTGGTGCCTGATTTGGCAACTCTGGTTGCAGGGTTGCCGCATCGATAATCATCGCTGCAATTTGTTCACGTTTAGGTTGAGACGTTGCAATCACAGTTGGCTTGACGGGTTGTGGCCACATGATGGTGATGTATTGCTCGCTCAGAGTCTGTGCGCCGCAATATGCATTAAATGCCTTGAGTGCATCAGGGGTGGTGACGTGTGCGATGTGTGCAATGCCCAATAAATCATGAGCGAGTTGCGCAGTGAGTGATGCTTCTAGATTTTTTCCTGCCGTGTACTCGATAATGATTGGAAGTCTGCGCGAAAGTGCGTCCAACGAATCTGCACCGAGTGCCTGCCCATCGTCGGTTGTGGAGATAGTGCGAACAACCGGCGCAATGCGTCGCTCGGCGTCGTACACCTCAATTAACTGAGAAATCTCACTGCAAAGTTGGAGCAGTGCTTTTGGAGGAACTTCTGCGGGTCGGCGCGGGACAACGGAATCTTTTCCAGAAATGTGGCGCATGCGCACATCGAAAACCAGTTGACCACGGTGTGGCGCAATGGTGATTGTCGTTGTGCGGCCCGACCCTGTGGCCTTAAAAGTCTCGGAAATTTCGGCACGAAAGACTTCATCGTCAGGTGATTGCCTGACGCGGATGCGCATGTTTGCGGGCATTCGGTCTGTTGGAAATTGACGATTGAGCCAATCTTTGACTTTGTCATTACAGGCTTGCCGGATCTCTTCCGACCACTTCTTGGTCGGCAGGCTCACGGCATAGGTGGTGTTCATGACCCCATTTACGCTAACGACAGGACCTATGGTTGCGAAGTGAGTTTCCGCGATGTTTTTAGCCTGTGGTGTATCAGCCTTTCGTTTACTTTTACGATCCCACAGGCTTACCGAGTGGTACGGCGTAACACCGTTGAAGGGATTTCTGTCTTTGCGCAGTTGCAGAGTTTAAGTGGCTCAATGTTGTGGGTCGTTTATGGGATCGTTGCTGAAACCTATCTAGTGGTAACTGCCAACGTGATGACGATCGTAGGTTTTGGCACGGTAGTCATTGCCCAAGTGCGCCACCGTGCTGTGTCGTGGCGACGAGCTGTCGGTGTATTGACTGCAGCAGTTGTAATTGCGGTCGTCTCTGGTGCTGTATCGCAAGATGTACTTGGTTTGATCGCGGTAGGTGTTGGAGCCACAGGCATACTTCCACAAGTTATTCGCGCTGCACGAACCACTCATCTTGTCGGTGTATCAGTAGCAACATTTGCAATGGTCATCGTCATGTCAGTGTCGTGGGGTATTTACGGCCTGATGATTGATGACCTGTTTATCGCAACGCCAAACATAGTTATCGTGCCGAGTGCATGCTTCATTATGTTGCGTGCCTTGCAGTCACACCATCGTTATGGCAAAACCACCGTTGCAACGGCGGTGCCTGCGCGTTGATGCGTTGCGGTCAGCGTGATGGTCTGACCTTTCTTGCCCCGCACTAACCACGTGTGTATCACGCGGTCTGGGGTTCCATCACTTTTTGCATCGCCACTGACGCGAAAGCGCACGCGACCATCTAGCTGTCCAAGTTTGACGCGAGGTGCACCATCGACAAGATCTCCAGCTGCAACGCCATCAATCTGTGCGGTCAGCGGTAACACGATGTTGTGCTTGTGCGCCCATGCACTGATTTCGGTGCCGAGCCAACCTGTATTGGCAATGCCTATACGCACTCGCCACACGCCATCGCCAAGCGACTGAGCGTCGGCAAGTTTGATCTCGATTCGTGGTGATGCAAGTGCTTGAAAGAGTGCGAAGTGAACATGCTCTTTGACTTCATCACGCAATTTTGATGGTGGTGCATTTGTCCACGTACGAAAGAAGTCGCAGCCACCAATTTCAACTGTTCCGAGTTGTGGGTGATCAAACTTCTTCCACGCAACATATGAGCCGGGAGCATGTGTGTCCGTCCATTTGCACACTGCCAAATCTTGTTCTGGTGTTGGACCCACATACCAAACATCTGTAGGTGAGTGTTCTCCTGTTGCGTGATAGATCGCATCCCAAAACTCGGTCGTCCAACCAAACACGCCAAGGTGCTCGTATGCCCAGTCGTCACCGGCACCGCTCATGGTGTCGCTCTTGTCCCAAGTGAGATCTTCGTACACCGAGTGCACTGGGTAACCAGTATGTTGCACGCCAACTTTGCCGAGTTCGTTAAACACCCAAATATCAAAAGGCGGCAACGTGGAATCGGCGCGTGTGCTCGATGGACGCAACATAAAACCGCCGGCAGTATGGAACGCGTTGTAGCCACACACGTTTGTGCGTGAGCGAGCTGCGCGAACCAATGTATCTACTTCTGGCTCAGACATCGGGTGGTCGCCCGAACCGAGCACGGTTGTGCCCCAACCTGCAGGGAAGTTGCGATTGAGGTCAAGACCCGCTGGATCGCGTGGCATCGGAATCGTGAAGCCATCAAAATTCTCCAACAAACC
>WLPO01000058.1 GCA_009698745.1 Actinomycetota bacterium | reverse complement strand
AGACCATGCAGAGGGCATGAGCGGTCCGTTCGTTAGCTACTTGTAGCTAACAACCCTCGGGTAGGTTGCACAGAGGGATGGTCATCGGTTGGCGCGAGAAATTGCGACGACTACAGAACCCCGCTTATAGATCGACTCACCGTCACTTCACTTTTGATCTCGTTCAACTAGATTCTCTGCGTGCCAAAGAATCAACGCGTTATCGGGACTCTCTGCGTTTTTCTTTCGAGCACTGGGTTCGCAACAGTTCCCACCTTTACCAAAAAGTTGTACGCGCACGACACCAACGCGATGGGCGTGATGAGCGTCCGTTTCACACTTGCCACATTGCTCATGTTCGCTATTCGCGCAGTTATGGTGCGCAATACGCCATGGCCAAATCTTAAAAACACCGCAAAATTGCTTCTTTGGGGCGTCTGCATCATGGGCATCTCGCTCACCTACTTCATTGCGATTAACGACATTGATACAGGTCTCGCAATCGTATTGTTTTATGCAAACCCGTTATTTATCGTTTTTGGATCTTGGATCATCTGGAAGAAGCGACCAAGCAAAAATATTTTGATCTCGCTGGTCTTCACCATGATCGGAGTTTTCGTCACGGTCGGACAAATTGGTGATGCAAGCATGAGCGCTGTTGCACTCGTGCTGCTGTCGGCAGTCTTCTTTACGATCTACCTACTAGGCCTCTCGCATTCACTCGAGAAGACCGACGTCATTACCAGCGTTGTTCTCGTCAATGCCGGCGGAGCAATCTCGTACTGGTTTTTGGTTGCTACATCGCCAGGCTCACTGACTGCACACTTCCCACATGATTCGGTTGCATGGACATATATCGCTGGTCTTGTTGTCTTTGGAACGGTGACACCGATTCTTGCGGGGTTCGCTGGTCTCAAGCGCGTAGGCCCAAGCATGGTGTCGGTACTCACCACTCTCGAACCAGTGCTCGCTATTGCTGCGGGTGTTGTATTCCTGGGCGAACATCTCACGATCAATCGCGTGATCGGTGCAAGTTTTGTGATCGGCGCGCTCATTGCACTTTCAGTGCTTGAGGCTCGCACCGAAACATCAGCGGGTCTCGGGGTAACTTCCCCATGAGCGCCAGCCCATGCCGTGGCGAACGAGACCTTCTACGTAAATAGCGCGTGCAGCTTTAAATTGGGTCGGAGCGTCAAAAAGCTCCTCGCAGGTCGTCAAGACTCCATGTTGCTGCAAGAAGCCCTGTTCATAGTGCTTACTTGGCGTGCACCAAAAGGCGTTGATCTGGAAGAGCGAATAACTGGGCTTGCCATTGGTGTCTTTAGGGTTAAATGCCATCAAGTCACAGCGAGATTCCCGGTCGAGCAAGAAATCAATGGTGTCCCACTCGGAAGGCGGAAAATACTGCATGGCCAGGTCGTACCACTGCGGACACAGTGAGCCGTATGGCATTGCCGGGACGTAGTCCAATCCGTCGGAAAGTACCGAAGATGCAAGTTCGGCCGGCATGCTTTGCACAATGACCTGATTCTTTGGAGAGCCTGCTGCGGCATCGATCGATTCGGCCATAGCCAAGGTGCCTGACATGAAGCCGAACACCACAACTGCCATGAATACGCGCCGAACGAGGGATAAACGGTGGGGGTACGAAGGGATAAACGCTCTCTTTCGTGAAGTAAATTAAGTTTACCCCTCAAAAACGATGATTACCCGCCATTTACGAACAAGTGTTCGTATTGGTTATGCTTCGTCAATCTTCCCTTAAACGCCTGAAATAGAGGGTTTGATCTGCCTTTTCGTCCAGAAAATCAGTGCAACTCCCACTATTTCAAAAGGAATGTTCAGCAGTCCGCGCTCCACGAGCGGTATTTCGTATCCGTGCAACGAGAGGCCAGTGAGCGGCCACCAGAACATTTTCGTGTTCAGAAACGCTCCATCGAATACAAGATGCAGGAAAAGCCCAATCGTCAGGGCTAGAAGGTTCTTCCTCACTAACTTCTTCCCGATTGTCAGCAACATCACAGCGGTAAGAACCGCAACAACCACAACGACGCTAAACATTGGCACAAGGGCACCAACGATCACCCAGCGATAGGCAAACTTCGGATCACGAAAGACGCTCCACACCGACGCGATCGACGTACCGATAAACCAAAACAGCACGATCATTTTCCTACAGAGCGATGAAGCATCCGCAATGCGGACACTCTGGAAGTTCGTCGGCAGGAAGTTTATGCAGGCGATCGATCTCGCTTGTTGGCAAATCGAGGTGACATCCACTGCATGTTGGGCCGTTCAATTTTGAGACCGCCCCATCTGGACGGTGCTTGCGTTTTGCATCGTAAGTAGAGAGCAACGATGGCGACACCACGAGACTTTGAGCACTCCGCTGATCTGTGAGGAGAGCAATCTCGGCATTTACTGCGGCGCGTGCGGCACGCAATAACTGCTCTGCGCCGGCAAGAGTATCGCGAGTTGATTCAACACGAGAACTTATCGCTACTGATTCTTTGTCGCATTGCTCCACCACTTCGAGCAACTCAAGTTCCCTGTCGTCAAGCGCACTGCGATTATTCGCACAAGCCGATATCTCATGCTGCAGAGCCTCAGCCTCTCTCGGCGCAATAATCGTTTTCATTTGTTTATTCAGTCGAGCAAGTGTCGCATCAATTTCGTGCGCTTGTTTTTCTAGACTGGCAATTTCTGCACCTGCATCGCTACTTTGTTTATCGAGTGCTGCTAATTCGGCGATTGCGTTTTGCGAATCGGTTTTAGCCAGTTGATAACTTGCCGACTCTGGCAAATGCGCAAGACGGTGCCGCGCTTGCGAAATTGCAATATCAGAAAGTTGCACCGCATACAGATCGTGAAGGGCTCCCATTGTGCGCCTATGGCACCGTCTGCACGGCAGGAGAAAATGGTTGCGCGCATTCGTATACCCAGTAGCCGCCGATAGCCACGGTGTTCACCGGAGAAAATGGGTTGGTATCCGTAGGCGCGATCGTAGTTCCTGGATCGACAACTCTCACTACGACCGTGTTTGCAGGGTTCAACAGATCGATCGGAGTGGTCGTCGTTGTCGTTGTTGCCCTACTTGGCTTGATGCTTGTTGTGGTCGTTGTAGTCGGAACGGTGCCCGATACAACTTGTGCCAAACATTCGGTTCCTGGCAAATAGATACGCATCGGATTCGTGTCTGGTCGGGTTTCCGTTGCGACCGGTGCCGGTGCGGCGTCCCAATCGAGCGATGGCAAGCCCTCATGGGCTGCATCCATGTATTGCTTCCAAATGCGTGCGGGATACATGGAGCCTTGCACCCGCTTGATGCCGTCCTTTTTTACAAATTCGGGAATGTTGACCATTGGCGTGTAGGCCTTCGGATCACCAACCCACACAGCGGTCGTGAGCTGCTTTGTGTAACCCACAAACCACGCGTTGGTGTTGTCGTCTTGCGTACCCGTCTTGCCGGCAGCAGGGCGCGGCTTATCCCCGATTGGTGCCGCAACTTCAAGCGCGGTGCGGCGGGCGGTACCAAACTGGATAACACCCTTCATCGTGTCGACAGCTCGCAGTGCAACTTCATTGCTCAAGACTCTGCATGGCTCGACATCTAATGGCGGAACACAAAGTTGTTCATGCTCAAACAGCACTCCACTTGCGTCTTCAATTTTGTTTATGAGGTACGGCTTTAAGTGCACTCCACCATTTGCAATCGTCTGCGCTCCAGTTGCCATGTCGAGCGGGCTGAGTTCGTTTGCACCAGTTGCGAGCGATGCGTACGGCTGAATTTGGTACGTCTCAGGATTGGTGAATTCAGAATCCAGCATCCGGTACATCAATGAAACGATTCGTTCCAGTCCGACCACTTGCGACAGCTTGGCGTATGCACAGTTGATAGACAATGCAGTCATGATGCGCAATGGCGCAACCTCGTGGCTCACACCCTTCGAAATATAAAAGGGTTCTTCAGGCTTTCCCGGATTTGGCAACGTGCAAGGCAACGAACCATCAATCAAGTCATCCGGAAGTATCCCCGCTTGTAGCGCTGCTGCCAAGATAAACATCTTGACGCTCGACCCAGTTTGACGACGTCGTAGCGCAAGGTTGATCTCGTTGCCGACCGGAACAAAACCCGTGCCGCCAACCATTGCGCGCACGCCTCCTGTTTCATTGTCAATCGAAACAACGGCTGCCTGAATTCCAGTCTTGTTTTCGGGAAGTTGCGCTACTGCTGCGGCTTCAGCAGCAAGTTGATCTTTCTTATTTAATGTTGTGTAGATCTTGAGTCCACCGCGAAAGAGCTTGTTGTAGCGATCCTGATACGTGGCACCCAACAGTGTTGAGCGATTGAGCAAATAATCTTTTACTTCCTCAGTGAAGTACGAACGATTGACATCCTGCTGCGGAACGATGGATACTTTTTCTGGTATCACGCACTCTGCATCGACAAGTGTTCGAACTTTAGGTTTTTCCCATCCCTTGCACGTTGCCGTTGCTATGTCTTTCGTAATGAGTCCAACATCAACCAATCTTGCAAGCACAATCTTGTAACGGGTGCGCGATGAGTCAGGGCGCCTGATTGGGTCATAACTCGATGGCGCCTGAATGAGCCCTGCTAAAAATGCACCCTGGGTTACGGTCAGCGCCGAAACCGGAACACCGAAATACACCTCGGCCGCAGCTTGCAAGCCATACGCATTGTTACCAAAAAACACCGTGTTGAGATAACGCTCGAGAATGAGTTTCTTCGGCGCTTGCTTTTCCAGCATCACGGCATAGCGAGACTGCAACACCTTGTATCGACCGTCTCGATCAAGACCAGCCAGAAAGTCATTCTTCACAACTTGCTGAGTAATTGTGGAGGCACCCTGGCGAGTCGAGCCCTGAGTATTGGCCAATGTGGCGCGCACGACGGCACGCAAGTTGACACCATCGTGGCTGTAGAAAACCGCATCTTCGACGGCCAAGATCGACGCAATCACATCCACTGGCACGCTGTCTACGGGCGTCTTTTGTGTGTTCTCTTTTTGAAAAACACCGATCTGCTCGCCGGCAACATCAAAGAGCACACTTCGTTGCGACAGACCTGCAAAACCTGGCAGTTGCACCGGAATTTGACTGTGCGCATTGAGGATTCCCCAGACCTGCGGCGCCATTCCAGTGATCAAGGCAGAAATGCTTAATGCACCTGCCAACATCACGATGAGGAGGCGCTGGATCGTCCTGAGTTGGGGATTCACGGCACCTCCCACGATACTCTTTGCCCGTGACTTCTTCTCGACAGTTCCCCATCAAACCCTTCCGCTTCGGCGTTCAGGCGTCTTCCCAGCCAGATCGCAAGTCATGGATCGACCTCGCTCAGCGCACCGAAGCAGCAGGTTTCGACGTACTGACCATGCCCGATCACTTCACCGATCAACTTGCACCAGTTCCCGCGCTCATGAGTGTGGCTGACGCAACGAAAAAACTACGTGTTGGTGCGCTTGTGTGGGACAACGACTACAAACATCCAGTCGTATTGGCCAAAGAACTCGCAACGATGGACCTGTTGTCTGATGGTCGACTCGAGTTGGGAATTGGCGCTGGTTGGATGATTTCCGATTACGAACAATCCGGCATTCCATACGAGCGCGCGGGACTTCGCATTGATCGAATGATCGAAGGCATTGACGTCATGAAAGGCTGCTTCGCAGAAGGCGAATTCTCGTATGCCGGCAAGCACTACACCATTACCAATTACAACGGTTCGCCAAAACCTGTTCAGGCACCATGCCCACCAATCCTCATCGGTGGCGGTGGCAAACGCGTGCTCACATACGCCGCACAAGTTGCAGACATCATTGGCATCAATGCGACCATGAGTGCCGGCGCAGTTGGCCCAGAAGCAATTTCAACAATGACAGCAGAAGCCGTTGACGAAAAAGTTGACATCGTTCGCGACGCAGTTGGTTCTCGACTCAATCATGTCGAGATGAATATTCGTGCATTCATGGTCAATATCACCGATGATGCGGCTGGTGCTATCTCGCGCCTTGCAAAGGGAATAGGCGTCGAAGACAAAATGGTAGCCGATACTCCGTTCGCGCTCATGGGGCCTCCTTCAAAACTGATTGAAGACTTGATTGCTCGTCGCGAGCGATGGGGTTTTTCGTATGTCATCGTCGGTGGCGAAGACATTGAAAAGTTTGCTCCGGTTGTTGCCGCACTCTCTGGCAAATAGTTGCCAGTAGAGATTTAGCGAGCTATTTCGTTTTCACCTGGCGTGATGCCGTTGGGTGGCAAACGTTCTCCTCGTGCCAGAGGGAAATATTTGTGGTGCCAACTTCCAGTAACTTCGTAAATGGCTGTGCCCTTTGTGCCGTCAGATGTCGTCACCATCATTTCGCTCAAGCCGCCGCCGAGCGCAGCCCCTGTGCGATTAGTGATATCCGAATACCTTTGAGCCCACTTGCCTTGCGCGGTAACCGTAACTTTTCGACCACCCTGCAATGTGAAGTGCACTACGCCGCCAAGCCCATGTACGTTTTCACCAAAACGGTCATATGAAATTTCCTTGCCATTCTCGTCTTGCCACTGCAAGTCGTGCTCAAACCCGATAACCGGAATTGGTTCCGAGCCATCCGACGGAGCAAAACATCCATCGGTGTACACACGAGCACCATTCGGATATTCCCAATTCCAAACGCCGAGCATCCCCTCGGGCAATTGAATCGCCAGCCACATCCACATTGGACATCTGCCGTGAGCACGAATACCCCATGAGTGATCGCGTTGCCCCCACCAGTTTTCAACCTTGTGGGTCTGACCTTTAAAGGTGTACGTACCGTTATACGTGCCGCTTTGAAACATGTGCGACTGATCCCAAACAATTTCATGTCCTGCCTTCATCGTGCCACGGCGCAATTGATACGGCTGAGTGCGAGCGGTAAACGTGATGTCGAGAGTGGCAGATGTTGCGGGCGATTCAACGACCTGAAGTCGTATTTTCTTCAGCGGCTCGATGATGTCAATCGTTACGCCTCCCACCTTAAATACGTCTTGATCGCCATCGACAGTTCTCACATGCTTAGTGATCAACGAGTTTCCGCCCACCCGGCCTAGCTGCAACGAGTCCATCTCGCCGCGGGCAGGAAAATGCGCAAGTGTAGATATCACAACATCGCTAGGACCATCAGGCGAATGCATGACAAAAAACAGGCTTTCGCGCCACTCGTGATGAAAAGTAACGGTGTTAGGAAATGGTTCAGGGATTTGATGTGCAAAACGTTCATCGAGTGGAGTAAATCTGCTCATGACAGGAAACTCTGGGCTTCTAGTTGCAGTATTTGTTGACCATGCCGATTTGCCATTGCCATAAACATTTCGTCCCCTCGCTCAGTCTGTTCCACCAACATTGAAGCAACAATCGCCATTACAAATCCACCAAACGAAAATAGTCGATACTGTCGCCACGCTTCTTCTTGTGTAAGTCCTACACCATATGTATTTATGACCGACACGTAATGATTCACAACTTCACGTTCGCGATTAGCGCGCACTTCTGGCAATAACGCAGATCCGACGAAATAGGAAAGGTCGCTGATTGCGACACCTTCGCAGACGGTCTGCCAGTCCAAAATTGCTACGCCACGATTGCCATCCCAATCGCCAAACAGCAAATTGTCCAGTCGAAAATCGCGATGCACCACTGTGTTCGATTTGGGCTGCGCCGCAAAGTAAGTGGGAAACTGATTCACAAACTTCTGTCCAACCTTCATTACTTCGTTGTCAAGACGCCCATCGAAACGCTGGCAAAAGCTTGGGTATACGCTTTGCAGCAATTGTGACGTAACTTCCGCAGAATCAGATCTACTGCGATGCAACCATTCCATATTTCTGGTCAACGGACTACCCCAAAGCGATCCGTGCAACTTTGCCATCTCGGTAACTGCCAGTATCGCATCGTCAACGCTGCAGCCTCCCAGTTGGTCGCCCTGCTTAGCTGGTGCCAAATCTTCAAGCAGCAAGAGAAACTCGTCATCGTGAGCCGAGTACTCCACGTGATAACAGTCAGGAACACGAGCGTCAACCAATGAATAAACTTCTGAATAGAAACTCGTTTCAACTTCATAGCAACGGGTCATTCGAGACGCCGCCCTACTTGCTTCATTTGCTTTTGGAACTTTCGCAATCAAGGTTTTAGGAACCAAACTGTTTCCAGTATGTTGCAACTGCACCCGCAAGCTGTCAGCCATTTGACCCGTACCGATTGCGCTCGACGCAAACGACGACACCACGACACCTGGGAATCTTTCTTGCAATGATCGAGTCAGCACAACTTCGTCCACAAGCCCCCCAGCCGTTTGCGAACAGACTATTTGATCAACCAGCGCCAGGTTGAAAGGAAGTTTTTTTCCCAAGGTTGTCAAATTTGCGGGTTTTCATCGCCGGCAAACCGCCGCCGTGCCAACAGTGCTCATTCACCAAGCTGTGGCAAACCCTTGTAGCGAGCGAGTCACAGCCGATTTTTTGACACCTGCACTCGCCTCGGGTTTGCGCCATTGGCGCCTCACTGGAACCCTTCGCCAATTTGCCCAACTTGGACAAATATGTGCTATCTGCCACAAAATCTCATAGTCTTAGTAACGGATTTGCCACCTAGGCAAGTTCATTACAAATCAAAACAAAACAAAAGAAAAGAAAAGAGAAAATCCAATGCGAGGTACCGTTAAATTTTTCAACGCTGAGAAGGGTTATGGCTTCATCTCACGTGATGGTGGCGAAGACGTATTCGTACACTTT
>WLPO01000057.1 GCA_009698745.1 Actinomycetota bacterium | reverse complement strand
TCACCAGACTTTGGTCCTGCAGCAAGCCGTTACACAGAGTCACGACTTCACCCGCTTGCAATGCAACTGCTTGCCGACATCGACGAAGACACGGTTGATCTCATTCCTACATATGACGGCACATCGGAAGAACCGATTGTGTTGCCGGCCCGCTTTCCAAACTTGTTGGTCAACGGCAGCCAAGGCATCGCCGTGGGTATGGCCACCAGCATTCCGCCGCACAACTTGGGCGAAATCATTGATGCGACATTGCATTTGCTTGCAAACCCAGAGGCAACACCAGATGATTTGATGAAGTTCGTCAACGGCCCAGACTTCCCAACTGGTGGTTTGATCTTGGGTCGTGCAGGCATCATCGACGCCTATCGCACCGGCCGAGGAAGCATCAAGACACGCGCCAAAGTTTCCATCGAAGAGGGCCGTCGTGGTCAGATGCAGATCATTGTTTCGGAGTTGCCATATCAAGCAAGTTGTTCAGCAATCGCATCACGAATTCAAGAGTTGGTAGACGGCGGTGACCTCGATGGTATTGCTGACGTCAACGACAACTCTTCGGGTGGCGAAACCAACCTGATCATCACACTCAAACGTGATGCCAACTCCAACGTTGTCATGAACAACTTGTTTAAGTTGACCCAGTTGCAGTCCAGCTTCCCAGTCAACATGGTGGCGTTGGTCAAGGGTGTTCCCCGCACAGTTAACTTGCGCGATGCACTTGTTGGATACATCGATCACCAAATTGAGGTCATCACACGCAGGTCTACATTCCGTTTGCAAAAGGCAAACGACCGCAACCACATTCTCGAAGGTCGTCTCAAAGCACTCAATGTGATCGACGAGATCATCAAACTGATTCGTGCAAGTGAAGACGCAGCGTCGGCCAAAGAAGCGTTGATGGGCAAGAAGTATGGCTTCACCGAGCGTCAAGCCATCGACATTCTCGACATGCAGTTGCGTCAACTCACACGATTGTCACGCATCGATCTCGAAACAGAGCAAAAAGATGTGCTTGCGCGAATTAAGGAACTCCAAGCAATTCTTAATTCAGACACCAAGCTGCGCGCAGTAATCAGCAAAGAAATGACAGCCGTGCGCGACGCCTTTGCAACACCACGCGTATGTGCGATCACTCACGATGTTGGCGAACTCGGCGTGGAAGACCTCGTTGATGACAAAGAGCTGGTGATCGTGATGACACAGGCTCAATACATCAAGGCTGTGAGTGCAGACTCGTTCCGCACCCAGGGCCGTGGTGGCCGTGGCGTGAGCGGCGCCAAGATGAAGACCGACGACATTGTGCGCAACGTGATCTTCACAACAACGCACGCGTATTTGTTGTTCTTCTCAAACCGTGGCCGTGTGTATCGCTTACGAGCACTCGAGATTCCAGAGCGTGAGCGCACCGCAAAAGGCATCCCAATCGTCAACCTGTTGCCGCTGCAACCAGGCGAGACCATTCAGGCAATTATCGACACCCGCGAACTCGCTGGTGAGAGATTCTTGTTCTTCGCAACCAAGCAAGGTCAAGTCAAAAAGACTGCGTTTGACGAATACAACTCGAGCCGCCGTGATGGTCTTATCGCATTGAAGTTGCGTCCGAAAGACGAACTCGTTCGCGTTATCGAAACATCAGGCACCGACGACGTGTTTATGGTGACAAAGGGTGGGCAAACAATTCGCTTCGCCGAAAAGGGTGTGCGTCCAATGGGTCGGTCAGCAGCAGGTGTGCGCGGCATGAAGTTGCGCACCTCCGACGAAGTTGTTGCACTCGACATCGCCAAAGACGACTCTGCGATCTTGTTGATCACCGAGTCTGGTTATGGCAAGCGCACTCAGCTCACCAACTTTGCACGCAAGGGTCGCGGCGGGTTGGGCATGATCGGAATCAAGTTGACAGGCAAAAAGGGCAGCGTTGTTGCCGCCTTTATGGTCGGTCTCGAAGACGACGTAGTTGTCGTTGCATCGGGTGGAACAACAATCCGCACCCCAGTCAAAGAGATTTCAAGTCAAGGTCGTGCTGCCACTGGTGTGCGCATCATGAGTTTGGGTGCAGGACAAGTTGTTGCATCAGCAGCGCTAGTTCTCGCTCACGACGAAGAATAATCAAGCACTTCACTCTCGGTACGCAGCGCGACTCAGGAAGCGCAGTGCTCAGTGTTTTGCTGAGTTGTGCTTTCACTGCTTTGTCATTGGGCGGTCTTGTACTTGTTTCAACCCGCATCATTGATCAAACCAGAGCACAAATTGCCGCCGATGCAGCCGCTCTTGGGGCCGTTTATGGCGGTGAGCCAGCGGCGCAAGAAATTGCTCTTCGTAACGGTGCGCAACTGATGAGCAGTGCAACACAAGACAATGGGGTGCAATCGGTACAAGTGCGCGTCGGGCGTCAGTATGCAACCGCCAATGCACGCGATAGTTGGGCCCAACAATTGCCTACAATGTCACCGTGAGTCCATCTTCCAAATCAGCCCCGCGTGTCCGCCGGGTAACACGCGTGATTCGCGACATCGACCCATGGTCGGTATTCAAAATTGGTTTGATCTTTCATTTCGTGATCTACCTGATCGCACTTGTTGCGCTGGTATTGCTCTGGAGCGTTGCGTCAGCGACCGGCACCATTGACAACATTCAGCAATTTATGAAGTCTTTTGGGTGGGAGTCATTTCAATTCAAGGGCGGGCAACTCTTTTTCAACGTGATGATTTTGGGACTATTGGGTGTGGTGTTGGGAACAGCTCTTTGGGTGCTGGCCGCCACGATTTTCAACCTGATCACCGACCTCGTGGGTGGTATTCGCGTGACTGTGCTGGAAGAAGAGGTTGTTCTGGGCTCGGTTGAGAGTCAGGATAAGCGCTAGTAGGATTTGCGTCCCTGATTCAGATTCGGGGCTATAGCTCAGTTGGTTAGAGCGCATCCCTGATAAGGATGAGGTCACAAGTTCGATTCTTGTTAGCCCCACGGAGGTAACCCTGTGAATTTCATCCGACGCGTCCTGATGGTGCTCGGTATTGCGGGCATTGCCGGTGCTTTGTTGAGGGTTCGTGGAAAGTCTGTGCCGTCGAGTCAAAGAGGCGGTTGGCGTCCACTCAACCCATCGGTTGACCCAATCGTCGACCAAACAAATTCTCAGAACTAACCGCCGCAAATCATGGTTGGCGTCTCGGGTGCTATTGGAGTAATTGGTACTGGGGTTACCGGCTCGCGAGTTGTTGAGCATCTCGTGGCAACAAGCTCTCTACCGATTTTGTTGCACGACCAAGACCTCTACTTGGCACAACGACTTGCCGCGGTACACCAGTCCCACAGTGCGGCAGTGACTGTCGTCGATTTTGAAACTGTTGCGATGGCATCAGTGGTGGTGCTTGCGTGTGGGTCACCACATGCCCCACTTGCACAAAAACTCATCAGTCACGGTGCTTCGGTTGTTTCGCTCAGCGACGATGTATCAGACGTGATGAATCTGTTGAAGATGCACGATGCGGTGCTAGCAAAAAATAAGACGCTGGTTGTTGGCGCTGCGGCTTCGCCCGGCATGACCGGGTTGTTGCTCAGCAGCTTGCAATCCAACTTCGACACAATTGACGAAGCCCATGTGGCGTTGCACGGCACAGGCGGCCCAAACTGCGCTGTTCAGCATCACCGTGCACTTGCCGGCCAATCAATCGGTTGGCATGACGGTGAGTGGTTGCGCAGGCCAGGCGGAAGCGGGCGCGAACTGTGTTGGTTTCCCGAACCAGTAGGCGCATACGACTGCTATCGAGCCGAAATGGCCGATCCTGTTTTGCTAAAAAAAGCACAGCCGCGACTACAACGCATCACTGCACGAGTTTCGGCCAACAGACGTGACCGCTTTACCTCGCGGTTGCCTATGTTGGTGCCACCACACGCCGAAGGCGGCATGGGTGCACTGCGCATCGAAGTCAGGGGTTTTCGCAATGGTTCTCGCATTGTCGAAATTGCCGGAGTCGCCGAACGAGTTGCACAAATCGCTGGCGTTGTTGGCGCCACAACAGCATTGTTTGTACATCGTGGCCAAATAACAACCACAGGCACTTGCGCGTTGGGTCAAGATTCGCTTCCCAATGCTGAGATATTGCACGACGTGTTAACGGGTGGTATTCGACTCCATCAATTTGTGGGTACATGATGTCGAGTTTGAACAACACCGAGATTCACACTGCAGTGCACGATCTGTTGCACAATGCCGACCAGAGGTACACCGACAAACGCCGCGTAATCATCGACATGTTGATTCAGGCTGGCAAACCAATGTTGATTGCTGACATGTTGGGTAAAGCAAAAAAGATGCCACAGAGCACGTTGTATCGAAACTTGTTAGTACTCGAAGAGGCATCGGCCGTTGTTCGAGTAGTCACCAATTCTGAAAGTGGTTGTTACGAACTAGCCGAACATCTCATGGGCCATCACCACCACATGGTGTGTTCAAAGTGTGGCGCGGTACGAGACGTGGTGGTGCCCGAAGGTCTCGAGCACGAGTTAGAGAAGGCTCTCGAGAAAGTTGCTCGCAGCGAAGGGTTTTCGATTGACAGACACCAACTTGACCTCATTGGGCGTTGCAAAAACTGCAAATAAAAACGAATTGATTTATTTGGCGTTTTGCTGATTGAGCAACTTGATGACTTCTTCAAGCTGATCACGTAGTTCGTCAACTGTCACCACGTTTGCCAACACCAAGCGCACACTTGCTAGTTCACGAGCCAAAAATTCGGCGTTGGCCTGGGTGCTTGCGGCAACCGCACGGTCGGTTTCGGCCTGGCGCCGGTCACGCAATTCCTGGCGGTTTTGTGAGAGCAAAATCAATGGCGCTGCATATGCGGCCTGCACCGAAAACATCAAGTTGAGCAAGATAAATGGGTATTTGTCCCACTGCAACGAGAGAAACAGCACGTTGAGCGAAATCCAAATGATCACCAAGATTGTTTGAATAATCAAAAATCGTGCTGTGCCCATCAGGCGGGCGATGGATTCGGAGAACCGACCGAATGCATCGGAGTTGTAGTGCACACCGAGTGGTGCTTGGCGGTCGCGAGGACGCGCAAGATTGTCGCGCTTTTTCATGACTGCGCTCCACTCGTTGGGTGTCGACGCCAGTTGGCAGGAAGTGTGCGGTCCAACACGTCGTCGACGGTGATTGCACCCAACAAACGATTGTTGGCATCACAAACAGCAACCGCCAACAAGTTGTAGCTCGCCAAGCGCTCGGCGACTTCGCGCTCGGGCATTGTTGGAACGATTGTTGGTTCCATTTCCACGCACTGACTGAGTGTCATGTGTGGAGACTCGCGCAACAAACGCTGAAAGTGCACGACACCGAGGTAGGTGCCGGTTGGTGGGTAGTGCGGTGCATGCGCAACAAACACTTGAGCAGCGATTGAGACCAAAATGTCTGGTTCGCGAATTCGCGCCAGCGCTTCGGCAACTGTCGAGTCAGGAGACATGACCACAATGTCAGGCGTCATCAATGCACCTGCAGTGCCTTCGGCGTGCGACAACAACTGACGCATGGTTTCGGCGTCATCATCATCCATTGCTTCCAGCACTTTGCTGCGTTGGTCGCCAGGCATTTGCACCAACAAGTCGGCCAAGTCGTCGTATTCCATCTCGTCAAACACGTTGGTGAGGCGCTCCATGTCGAGGCCCTCGATCAAACGCAACTGTTCGTCTTCTGGCAATTCTTCCAACACGTCTGCCAAACGCTCGTCGTCCATTGCTTCCGCAACAAGTCGCCGTTGTTCGAGCGGAAGTGCACGAATAACTGCAGCCACATCGCTCGGGTGCATGTCGCGCAATCGAGCAGCTTCGGCTGCTTGCGCAGTCGACGGTGCAAACAATCCAGCAACAACATCCCAATCAACAAGGCGATAGCCGGGTCGAGGGTTGAGCAAGCCGCGCTTTGCAAGACGAACTTTCGATACATACCAACCCGGCGCGCGACCACTCAAAAACTCAAGGGCAACATCGCTGACGGTTTCGTCGCCAATTTTTTGATTGAGCACGTCTTTGCCAAGCAGCCGCTCGCCAGCCCGCGGGCGGAATGGGTTGAGGTCAACGTCCCACGACTTGAGGCGGGCACCGTTGTTGTCGAGCGAGGCAATACGTGATGCGTTTACAAAAATGAGGCGGCGCTGGCTGGAAGCGACAAACCCCAAGACGCGCGGAGGTTCGGTGGTGCGGCCGGGAACTACAACAATGTCGTCAATCTTGCCCAGGGGCGCGCCACTGGCGTCCAATAAAGGCAATCTCATGACGCGAAAGGCGTAGATCAATTCGGCAACCATGACCCGAAGGCTACCCGCATCTATTTCTGCCAACCCGCTGTATTAGAAAACCAGCATTCTTGGACTGCAGTTTCCACACTGGCCCACCACTGTGTCCAATATGCAGGAAGCCAGTGTTGGTATTGCTGAACGGTTAGTGACAGGCTCGCAGGTATGAAATTTGATGTCGCAGTCATTGGGGGTGGGCCAGCGGGCTCTTCGGCTGCCATTACTGCTGCACGGGCAGGACTTCGGGTGATACTCGTTGAAAAGGGCCCATACGGACGGGACAAAGTGTGTGGCGACGGTTTAACGCCGCGAGCAATAGCCGCGCTTGATGAATTACAGATTGACTACTCGGTTGCGCATCGTATTGATGGTTTGCGCATGATTGCCGGAAAAACTCAGCGCGAGTTGGCGTGGCCAACAACATCGCGTTTTCCAAATCATGGTGCAGTCTGGCCACGTCAGAAGTTTGACAATCATTTACTTGATGTCGCCATTGCGTCTGGCGCTGAAGTTCGGTTTGAGTTTGAAGCGTTACCTGTTGTCGTCGGAGACCGTGTAACTGGCGTGCAAGTTGGTAACGAAGTTATTTCAGCATCACTTGTTATTTTGGCAACTGGCGCACAGGGTGCTGCTGCAAAAATGCTTGGAGCAGTGCGCGACCCAGATGAAACATTTGGGTTAGCAATTCGTGCGTATGCACCAACACCTCGTCATGCCGAGCGACATCTTGAAGCGTGTCTGAGTTTGCGTGATGAACACGGCACGCCGGTTCCTGGTTACGGATGGATGTTTCCTGCTGGCGATGGCACAGTGAACATTGGTGTTGGAGCACTCAGCACTATGAAGGGTTTCAAGAAACTCAATCTCAATACGTTGCTCGATCAATACGCATCGATCGTTCGAGAGCCGTGGTCGCTTGGTGACTACATAGATAAGCCTCGCGCGTGGCGATTGCCAATGAGTTGTGTGCGCAGACACGGCCCAGGTTGGGTGGCTATTGGTGACGCGGCTGGTTTTGTGAACCCAATGAATGGCGAAGGTATCGACTATTCGTTGGAGTCGGGCATGCTTGCAATCTCGTGCTTTTTGGAAAACCCTGAAACTGCTACCAGTGAATATGACAAGCGAGTGGGCGAGCGGTTCGACGCATTTTTGCGCACGGGCCGGAGGTTCAGTTTCATCATCGGACATCCGTGGTTGCTCAAGCCAGGGCTTCGAGTTGCTGTTGGGTCGCAAGTGGCGGCCGACATCACGCTTGCGGTGATGGGCAATCTCATCGATTCCACAACACCTGGTGCTGCTGGCAGGGTGATGCGATTTGCCGACAATGCACTGCGGATTGCAGATCCCCTATTGCGCCGCACCCGTGCAAAGGCGTAAAGGCGTAGACCACCTTTTGCTACAGACAGTTGCGTTATGGGACTTCGGTCTTTGCCCTGTAACCTAAAGAACCGTAATAAGGGGACGTAGCTCAGTTGGCTAGAGCACCTGCTTTGCAAGCAGGGGGTCGTGGGTTCGAGTCCCATCGTCTCCACTAGATATCGTTAGAAAAAAGCACAATCGTGCGGATGAAAGCGAGCAGATCATGGTCACAGCAGTAATTGTTGATGCACTTCGAAGCCCAGGTGGCAAGCGAAATGGCAAGTTAAAAGATTGGCACCCAGTCGATCTTGCAGCAGAAGTCATGAAGACACTCGTCGAGCGCAACGGCGTCGACCCAGCAACCATCGATGACGTGGTCATGGGTTGTGTGATGCAGGTTGGCGAACAGAGTCTCAACGTTGCTCGCAACGCAGTCTTGGCCGCAGGTTGGCCAGACACTGTTCCTGGCACAACAGTCGATCGTCAATGTGGTTCAAGCCAGCAAGCCGCACACTTTGCAGCGCAAGGCGTGATGGCCGGCGCATACGACATCGTCGTTGCATCTGGTGTTGAAGTGATGTCACGAGTACCAATGGGTGCATCGTTGTCCGATCGCACATTTGGTTTCCCATTCGGTCCACGAGTGCAAGCTCGTTACGAATCAGTTGGTGGCTTGGTAGGTCAAGGCATCTCGGCTGAGATGATTGCCGACAAGTGGAACATCACCCGCGAAGACATGGACGCATTCGGTGCTCGTTCACAAGAGCTTGCTGCACGCGCCACACGCGAAGGTCGTTTCCAAGGTCAAATCCATCCAGTCATGGGTGCTGACGGCAACATGGTGACGCAAGACGAAGGTATCCGCGAAACAACAATTGAAAAACTTGCTTCATTGAAGCCAGCATTCAAACCTGTCGAAGAGGGCGGCCGCGTTACTGCAGGCAACTCATCACAAATCACCGACGGCGCTGCCGGATTGTTGATCATGAGCGAAGAGCGCGCAAAGAAGTTGTGCCTCACCCCACGTGCTCGATTCGTCAACTTTGCAATGGCTGCTGAAGATCCTCGTTATATGTTGACTGCACCAATTCCTGCAACCAAAAAAGTGCTCGAGCGTGCCGGCCTCACCATGGACGACATCGACTTGGTAGAAATCAACGAAGCATTTGCTTCGGTGGTCTTGGCATGGGAAAAAGAATTGCACCCAGACATGAGCAAGGTCAATGTCAACGGTGGAGCAATTGCACTCGGTCACCCATTGGGTGCATCTGGCGCACG
>WLPO01000056.1 GCA_009698745.1 Actinomycetota bacterium | reverse complement strand
TGAGGTAGAGACCAATTGCATCAGACATGGTGGGGGGACCGTTTCGATTGTGTGGGGGGTTTATGGGGGGATTAATGACATTAGTTCATCGGCAGGTTTTGCGCTAGGGGTAAATGATTTTTTTTTGAAATTCTTAAACACTGATGTTTATTGGGTTTAGTGCATATTGGTTACGCACGCAACCTTCTTGGCTGTGTCAATACTTCACGGCCGAGGTAGAAGCAGATCTTTCTAGACTGACAGGCGTGTCACAACCCAAACAGCAGCGAATCGGATTGTTTGGTGGCACCTTCGACCCACCCCACGTGGGGCATCTCGTTACTGCGATCAATGTACGCCATGCTCTTGATCTCGACGTTGTGATCTTGATGGTCTCACACGATCCATGGCAGAAGTCGGGCATGCGCGATGTCTCGCCGGCCGCAGACCGGTTTGCTTTGGTGGAAGCCGCTGTGCGCGGTGTTGAAGGGTTGGTCGCTGGGCGTGACGAAATTGATCGCGGTGGCCCGAGTTTTACGGCCGACACTCTGCAAGGCATTGCAGATAAGAATCCTGGTGCACAGTTGTTCACCATTGTCGGCGATGATGCGGCTGCGGGTTTGTCAAGTTGGGAAAGAGCCAATCAGGTCGTTGCACAATCACAACTTGTTGTCGTTGATCGACCAGGAGTGAGTGTTGATTTGCCAAAACAGTTTGAATGGATACGAGTTGAGTCTCCACACCTTGAAGTGAGCAGCACCGACCTGAGAGCACGATTTGCCGACGGAAGACCTACCGATTATTTGGTCACTGCTCCGGTGTTAAACGAAATTCAGATTCGTGGCATGTACGGATCAGGTGAGAGACTCAAACGCTCATGACCGCGATACCTTCACGACAACGCAACAGGATGTTCGCGGCACTGGCCTGCGGAATTGCGTCTGCGTGTTTGTTGCCGATTGGCGGCACGATTGCGGCGAGGTCAATGTTGAATTCATCCGGCGGTACACGTGTAGACGACAGTGGGGCGCTACTCATTCCTGCCACACCGGCAGCATTGTTGGCAACTGTTAACGAAGTGAACACACTCACTTCACTCACCGCATTTGTGCTCGATCCAAGCGGCGTCGGAGGCACGATTATTTCAATTCCAGTTGGCGCACGTGCAGAATCAATTGGTCAACAATCCCCGCATCGCATTGCCGACACATTTGCTCAGTCGGGAGTTGAGGCCATGTTGCTTGAAGCCGAAGGCGCACTCGACGTCACCTTTAGTGCTGTCGGTGCTGTTGGGAGCAATGACCTGGCGGGAGTACTCAATGTGCTGCCACAAATTCCTGTCACGTTTGAAACACCGGTGGTGAATACCGCAATGGTGCTGCCAGATCCTGTAACCACCACAACAATTAAGCCCAAAAAATCTCGGACACCGCAAACTACTCTGCCCCCACAACCCGTCGCCGTAGATAGCGAGATTTTTCCTGCGGGTGAGCAGGCATTGACGGGTGATCAGGCGGCGCTGGTGCTGTATGCGCAAAAAGCTGGCGAACCAGAACGTGATCGGCTCTCCCACATCAAGGCAATGTGGAGTGGCGTGGCTGCTGCGGTTGGCACCGGGCTTGCCCCCGGGACCGCTCAGTTTGATCCTGCACTCGTAGGAACTGAGTTGCCCACTGAAATCGGAGCCTTTATTCGCAGGGTGCTTGGCGGCCCTATCCAAGTGTGGCAGTTGAGTGCACAGCCACTCAATGGTGCTGACAACCCGTTGGGGATTGATGTTTACGCGTTGGATCGCTTTGAAGTGTTGATGATTATGGCCAGCGTGGCGCCAAGCAGTCTGGCGATTTCCACCGACACGCTTGCCGTGCAAGTCGACAATCCATTTAACGATGCAAACATCACGCACGCAATTGTCGAACGATTGAGCTATCTCAATGTGACTGTGGCGTTGATCAGAAATTTGACCAAAAATCCACAACAAAAAACGCAGATCAAAACGACAACAGTGATTGCAGATGAATTGAAGAAGATCGGTATTGATGGTGTTATCGGACCGGTTACTTACGGCGAATGGAAAGATCCGGTGCAGGGAATTGGAGCACAGATTATTTTGGGACAGGACTTTGTTGACTTCTTAGCATCGGCTCCGGCATTGACACCAACGACCGTGGCTACAGATGGCTGAGAAAAAGCCAGTAGCGAAGAAAGTAGTTACGAAGAAAGTGGTAGCGAAGAAAGCCGCATCCAAAAAACCAAAAGTTTCGGCGGCACTCCAATTGGCCCAAGTGGCAGCCCGTGCAGCAGACGAAAAGCAGGGCTCAAACATCACGGTGCTCAATGTGGGTGAAGTGTTGGCAATCACCGAGCTGTTTGTGGTTGCGACTGCAAGCAATTCACGTCAAGTTGGTGCGATCCAAAGCGAAGTTAGCCACAAGGTGCGTGAGAAACTTGGTCGATCACCATTGCGTAGCGAGGGCACGGTTGAACAGCAGTGGGTGCTTATTGATTACGGCGATGTTGTGGTACATATTTTTGCTCAAGAGGCACGTGATTTTTACGAAATTGAGCGCCTGTATTTCGATGTGCCTGTGGTGAGTTGGAGTCTCGGAGACTAGGTTCGTGAGTATGAACGCATCTACAAACCCATCGATGAATGACGGCAATTTTGGATTGACAGGTTTGCGAGCACTTGTTACTGGGGGTGGGTCGGGTATCGGCAAAGCGATTGCTGACGGAATGAAAAATGCCGGTGCAACAGTTGTCGTATGCGATGTCAATGACTCAACAAAGCCCAACTACATCTGCGATGTGTCCTTGACGAGTGATGTGGAAAATATGTTTGCGGCGATCGAGCGCGATCTTGGCGGCCTGGACATCTTGGTTAACAATGTTGGGGTGCCTGGCCCAACTGCTCGAGTTGATCAGATGGACCCGGACGCATACGACGAGTGTGTTCGTATCAACCTCGGTGGCACATTTCGTTGCACTCACGTCGCTGTGCCGATGTTGTTGAAGTCCAAAGGTTCAATTATCAACATCTCAACAACTGCAGGAATATTTGGTTATCCACTTCGCTCGCCGTATGTGGCTGCGAAGTGGGGGATTATCGGCCTCACCAAGACGTGGGCTATGGAGCTCGGCGAGTTTGGTATTCGCGTCAACGCAATCTGTCCGGGCTCGGTGAGTGGTCCGCGTATGGATGGAGTAATTGAGCGCGAAGCATTGGCGACTGGCGTGACGGCGAGCAAGATTCGCACGGGTTATGAAAAACAAGTTTCTCTGCAGACGTTTGTCGATGCAAGCGATATTGCGGCTTCTGCAGTATTTTTGAGTTCTCCAGCAGCGCGATTTATTACTGGTCAGGTACTGCCAGTTGACGGCAATACTGAAACGATGAGGGCCTAGTTCCGATAGATTGACGGCTGAAATACGTCCATGTAAATGGGGCTATAGCTCAATTGGTAGAGCGCTTGCATGGCATGCAAGAGGTCAGGGGTTCAATTCCCCTTAGCTCCACAAAAGGAATAGGGTCGGGGGACTATGACGCAACAGGTTTTAGATGGGTCTGTCACGCTCCGTGGACTCAACAAGTCATATGGCGATCGTGTAGTTGTCAATGACGTTTCACTCGAGATTCGTGCAGGAGAGTTCTTTTCGCTGCTTGGTCCGTCGGGTTGTGGCAAGACAACAACGCTGCGAATGATCGGTGGATTCGAAATCCCTGATTCTGGACAAGTTTTGATCGATGATCGAGACGTCACAAATGACGAACCAGAGGTGCGACCTCTCAATACCGTTTTTCAAAACTACGCACTGTTTCCGCATTTAAAGGTCTACGAAAACGTTGCTTTTGGTTTGCGGTTTGAAAAAAGTGCGAGTGTTTCGACAAAGACCGAAAAAGAACGAGTCATGGAAGCTTTGGATCTTGTTGCGCTCGGCGCATTCGGCGATCGTCGTGTGCATCAGCTTTCAGGAGGTGAGCAACAGCGAGTTGCATTGGCTCGAGCACTTGTGTTGGAGCCGAGCGTTTTGTTGCTCGACGAGCCACTCGGCGCATTGGACGCACAGTTGCGCGCACGACTGCAGATTGAGCTTGCTTCATTGCAACGTCAAATTGGAATCACCTTTATATATGTGACGCATGATCAACATGAGGCGTTTACCATGAGTGATCGCATAGGAGTCATGCGCGATGGCAAACTCATCCAAGTTGGTGATCCACGAGAAATTTATGAGACGCCAGTTTCTATTGACGTAGCCAGATTCATTGGCGCAGCCAATTTGATTCCTGGCAAAGTAATTGAACGCGGCGTTGTACTGGTTGCTGGCGAGCGATTCAATGCTCCCGATCACGCGCCGTTGGGGGATGGAACGATTCTGATCAGGCCTGAGCGCATCAGAGTTGGCACTGGTACACACGCTGCAACGATTGAACACGTCACGTTTGCAGGATCAACTCTGCGAATTGCGCTTCGAATTGGTGGGGTGGCACTGGTAGCAGAAGTGCCCAACGACGAAACATCTATTGGGCTTCGCAATGGCGACCAAACAATGATCGATGTGTTGCCCGACGCGGTGCGCGTACTACCTACAAGCTAAAAAACGGGCAAGCTTTAGGCGTCAGCCTGCGTAACGTCGGCGAGTGCGGCTCGTAGTCCACCATTGTCGCCATGACGCTTGCGCCAGAGCGATAAACCAAATAGCCCACAGATCAAGACTGTGAACGATGTGAGCACGAGAAGTGTTGCGAGCGCGTTGAGCGCGGGTGTTGCGCCACCCTTGACCGATGAGTAAATGCGAAGTGGAACAGTTTCCGAGTCAACACCTGATGAGAGAAAACTTGTGATCACAAAATCATCAATAACCGTGGCAAACACGACTACAAGACTTGCCATAACCGATGGCCACAGCATCGGCATCAACACATATCGCAATGCCTGAAAACGTGTTGCACCTAGGTCGCGAGCAGCTTCTTCGAAACCAGAACCGATGGACACGAGGCGAGCTCGCACGATGACGACCACAGCAGATATTGAAAACGTGACGTTGCCAAGTAGCTGCGCAGGAAATCCAAGCGGGATACCGGTGAAGAGGCGAGTGAATGTGAGCAACAATGCTGCTCCAACAACAATTTCTGGTGTGATAAGTGGAACGGATGTGAGGCCTTGCACTGCCGTTGCTGAACGTCCACGCAATCGGTGAGCGCCAATTGCAAGCGAGATTCCGATGGGCACAACAATGACCACGGTTGTAACGGCAAGTACCAGCGAATTGAAAATTGCGTGACGCATTGATGCGTCGTGCAACACGGATGCATTTGGATCGCCAATCCACCAGCGCAGTGAAAAGCCCTGCCACACCGTGCGACTGCGACCGTCATTAAACGAATATGCAACCGCGATAATTACTGGAACGAGGCTCCAAATGACGTAGCCCCAAATAATTGTTGGCAATACGCGAAAGCGGCGTCGGGTCATCGATCTCACTTGGTGCGTTCTTTCGCGTATCGACTCGTAGAGCGCAAGTACCAACTCAATGCAACGAGCAATAGTGCAGAGAGCATGAGGACAAGCACGGCACCACGCTGAGGTTGCTGGCTGTTATTAACGTAGAAGTCAATCTGGTTGCCAAGCATCTCGGTGCGGGGTGATCGAGAGAGTAAATCGTTGGTGTAGTAGTCACCAAACATTGGAAGCGCAATGAGAATCGCCGCCGCTGCCATTCCGGCCTGCGCCATAGGAATCGTTACCAATCGAAATGCTTGACGTGAGGTTGCGCCGAGATCTCGCGCAGCTTCAACGAGTCGCCAGTCGAGTCGTTCGAGCGTTGCGTACATCGGCAAAATAAGAAATGGAACATAGCCATAGACCAGGCCGAGCACAACGGTGATTGGTGAGCCGTCTAGCCAGTTGTAATGAATGCCAAATACGCCCATAAATCTGCTGAAGAGACCGCTCGGGCTGAGCAAATTCACCCAGGCCAACATGCGCATCAAATAGTTCACCCAAAAAGGAACGATGACGAGCGTGAGTAATAACAACTTACGTTTGCCTGCATGGCGAGCAAGAAAGTATGCAACTGGGAAGCCGACAGCAAATGAAGTGGCCATTGCGGCAACCACATACACAACGGTGCGCAAGAAAACGCCTTGTAGCGGGCCGCTGAGGACACTTGTGAGTACCTCGTGTGCTTGACCAAAATCCCACGCAAGGGGATTCCATTGAGGAACCGCATCACGGAAAATTGGATCGATCGTTCCAAATGCAACACACGCAACGGCGTAGAACGGAATTCCAAATAGTGCAAGCAACCAAGATGCCCCTGGCGCAGCCAGTGCTGGCCAAATTCTTGGAGATCGTTTCACTAATTATCCAGCTGTAAACGCAGCCCAAGCATCAAGCCATAGGGCGTCAGCATCAGGGCTCAAGCTCACGAGGCGTTGGCCTGAGTCGTATTTCTCTGGAGTTACCAGCGAGTCCTTGAGTGTTTCGGGGATGGTGCCACTTGAGAGCAACGTTTCAACAGTGATTGTCGAAAGTGCTGGTTGGTATCCGACATACGTCTGGTTCTTGAGTGCGACATCGGTGTCGAGCAAGTAGTCAATAAATTTGTGTGCAAGCACTGGCGCTTTCGAATCTTTTGGAATACACAAGAAGTCATTTGCAGTGATGGTTTGTTCTGGGTACCAGAAGCCAAGTGATTCAGCAGGTGTTCCCTCTGGCAGGTATCCGAGCGCTGTCAAAATGTCGCCAGACCAAGTGAAGGCGATGTCACGGTTGCCTGCTGGCAACTCTTGGTACGACAGAATGTCAACCTTCGGGTTCGTGGCATCTCGTAAACGAATGAGATTTTCTTGTGCCGCAGACAGTACATCTGCATCGCTCGTATTGACATCATTCTTCCCGGCTTGAAACATTGCGAGGCTGATGGTGTCACGGTACGAGTCGAGTACTGCGAGCTTTCCCTTGTAAGCAGAGTCCCACATGACGTCGTAACCATTTCCGCTTGCAAATACTGAACTGTCAATACGGTCGGTGCGATAGGCAATGCCGTTGGCATAGATCACGTGCGCAACGGTGTACTGCGAATCAACGTCGTAGTACGGGCTTTGCAAACCACCGATGAGGTTTGTGAAGTGAGGAATATACGACTTGTTGATCGGTTGCAAAAGTTTTGCCGCCGAGAGTCGGGCAAGTGCCGTATCGGTCAGACCGATAATGAGGTCTGGTTTAAAAGTGCCGTTGCGAAGTTTTGCAATTGCCGACTCTTCGGTGTCGTAGATACTCGTTTTGATCGTTACACCAAAAAGTTTTTCAAAGTCTGCAATTACTTCGGGGTTGGTGTAGTCAGCCCAGTTAAGAATTTCGAGAGTGCCTTTTTCTTCTGCAAGCCCATCTGCGATCGCTTCGCCGTTTGCGGGCAGTTTTGTTGGGTTGGTAGGAGTACCAATCACCAGCTCACCACTCGATGTGGCACTAGTGCCACATGCGCTCAAGATCGATGGAGCGACAACGAGTCCTCCTGTGGTGATGACAAGGTTCCTGAGGAAGTCGCGTCTAAGCATGAGGTGTAACTTAGTCACTATGAGCGCACTTGACAAAGAGATCAGAAGCCAAGAGTCGTTGTTCCTGAGTCGGGTTCCGCAGTCGCAGGCCCTGCACGAGCGTGCCTCGCTCACTATTCCTGGTGGGGTGCCATCTAGTTGGGCGAGTTCACGTCCAGTCCCTGTGTGGGTGAGTCATGGCGAAGGCGCCCATGTGTGGGACGTCGATGGCAATAAGTACATCGACTTCCATGCTGGCTATGGAGCCAACATCGTGGGGCACGCCAACCCATCAATTGTGCGAGCGGTTCAAGACAGGGTCACGAAGGGTACTCACTTCGCCCAGCCAACGCCAGACTCGATTGTGGTCGCTGAGGAATTGGCGCGCCGGTTTGGATTGCCACAGTGGCGTTTTTGCAACTCAGGTACCGAGGCAACGATGGACGCTGTGCATCTCATGCGCACGGTCACAGGTCGAGACTTAATCGTCAAGGTGGAGGGCTCCTATAACGGCCATCACGATTCAGTTGCTATTTCAATCTTCCGCTCGGCAAAAGAACTCGGGCCTGCAGACAACCCATGGCGCACGCCAGGTGCAGGTATTCCTCAAGCAATTGCAGATTGCGTACGCATCGTGCCACTCAATGACCTGGACGCACTTGAGCGCGTGTTCACAGAAAATCCTGGGCAAATTGCTGGAATGATCTTGGAGCCGATCTTGATGGGTGCAGGGATCATCGTGCCGCAGCCCGGTTATCTCGAAGGCATCAAGAGCATCGTGCATCGCCACGGGGCATTGCTTGCGTTTGACGAAGTCAAAACAGGATTAGTGGTTCACCCCGGTGGAGTAACGGCTATGTATGGAATTACTCCAGACATCATTTGTCTTGCAAAAGCACTCGGTGGAGGATTGCCATGTGGTGCAGTGGGCGGAACTACCGAAGTCATGTCTGCAATTACCGATGGTCGATATAGCCAGGTAGGAACGTTTAACGGCAACCCTTTAACGATGGCTGCTGCACGCGCAGTGCTTACCGAAGTATTGACCCCTGAGGCGTACGCGAAAGCCAACGATGTTGGTGCGTACATTCTCGAGAATTCACTTTCAACATTGCACGGACATGGGCAAGAGGCTCACGGATATCAGTTTGGGTTCAAAGTCTCAGTTGTGTACAGCAACGAACCAGCTATTAATTATCGCGACTTCCTCGAAGTCAACACTGGCGCAATGCACCTGCACTATTTGATGCAATTTAATGGCGGCGTATTTTTGGCGCCTTGGGGAAAGAGTGAATCACTGACGCTCTCGGTTGCCCACACTCGTGATCATGGCGATGTATTTCTCGAGAACCTTGCACGGCTTGGAAAAACAGTGGCGTCGATGAGTGATCAGCAATCAGCCGAGTTCGAGGTCGGTAGTTTCAACTAGCTGTTTGTTATGTCTTGGCGGTATTGCTTAACAAAACGTTGCGCATACTTTTCCATCTCGGAGTGATATGCGCGTTTAAATGACTTGGATGCAACACCGCGTTGTACGCGCTCGGAAACATCTATGTCTTGATGGTTGACAAGGTCGTTGAACTCGACTGCCGGCATGATGTCCATTGCAGGATTACCGATCGCTTCAGCAGGGAAGAGATACGTGGTGATGATGGTGGTGTGGGTGGGTGTTCGTGGAATGTATGCGGTAACCGCAACAAGCGTCGGGTTGACGTCGATCAGCATGTTGGGATACACGTACGCACCAAACACCGAGTAGTGGTCGAGGTTTTCCATAGATGCAAGAAGCGGAAGGCCTTCATTTTGTTTGAAAGACACTGCGGTCATGCCGGGAGCAAGGCTCACGCCGTTGTCAAAGCGGTCATTTTGAAAGTTGAAACCTTT
>WLPO01000055.1 GCA_009698745.1 Actinomycetota bacterium | reverse complement strand
GCCGATCGTAGTTTTCAACCTGTTAGAGCGTGGAAACGTCAAGTCCATACTCAGAGGTGAGGAAATAGGTACGCTGGTCGGGTGATTGAAGAAACGTTGCTCGAGGCCATGGACGGTATGGCCAAGGCTCTAGAGCATGTCCAATCGCAGTTTTTGGGGGTTCGCACGGGTCGGGCCACATCCAACTTGGTCGAGAAGATTGCAGTTGAGTACTACGGTGCGACGGTTCCTATGGTGCAACTTGCGTCATTTCAAGTTCCGGATGCACGCACACTGGTGATCAAGCCTCACGATCGTGGCTCAATCGCAGCTATCGAAAAGGCAATTCAGTCAAGTGACCTTGGTGTCACGCCGGGCAATGACGGTGTAGTCGTGCGGTTGAGTTTTCCAATGCTCACCGAAGAGCGTCGCAAAGAATACGTAAAAGTTGTCAAGAACATGGCTGAAGACGGACGCATTGCACTTCGCAATGTGCGTCGCGATGCACGCAAAGCTTTAGAAACCGCCGAGAAGGCCGGAGATATTTCAAAAGATGATTTAGAGCGAGCAGAAAAAGAACTTGAAAAACTCACGCATGACAACGTTGAATCAATTGACAAAGCATTTAGCCGTAAGGAAATAGAACTACTCGAAGTGTAGGGAGACATCTCATGAGCAATGACAACAGAGGAAATTTTTCGGACGATGACACGAATGGTCTCGACAGAACTGTCGATCCAACCATCGACTTCGGCGACGAGTTCGGCGTAGTGAAGTTTGCCGAGACGGATGACAGTGGCCCTGCACTTGCTTTTGGTAGTAATGACACAGAGCAACTTCCACATTGGACGGAGTTGCCTACGGGCGAGGTTCCGAAGTTTGGAAAAACTGACGATCAGCCGACTCGGCGCATAGTGATTGGCGCTAATGACGGAAGCGAAAACGACAATACCGATGTGTGGTCTGCATACAACGAACCAGACCCAAGCGCATCTTCCGGATCGCGTCGTCCAACATTTGAAACCACAACTCCGCCACCAGTGAGTTCTCCTCGCCGCGAAGGTCGTATTGTCATCGGCACTGATCCAACCGACGAGCGTCGTCGCCCTGTTGCGCGTGATGCGTCTGGCGCACAATCCCGACCAATTTCTCGTCCAGCTTCGCGAGGTGGTTCGCGTAGTAGCTCGTCTGCATCATCGACAGGTTCCACCGCTCGCGGTGCACAGGTAACTCGTGCACAACGTCCATCTTCTGGCTCGGCCACAGGGTCGATGCCTCGTGGCAGGGGCAGTGTTGGTGGCGGCAGAGACCTGCCAACCGCAACTGCAGTAGGTGCATTGCTCGCCGCTGTATTCATTGCGTCGTTGATGTGGAGACCAGCAGCGGTGATGTTGCTGATCGCAGTACTCATCGGTGTCGCAGCATTCGAATTCTTCACTCAGGCCAACGTGAGCGGTTACCGACCATCAACAGTCATTGGCGTTGTTGGATGTGTTGCCGCACCGCTGTGTGCGTATTGGATCGGAGATGCGGCACTGCCTCTTGTGTTGGTGTTCGGATTTATTGCAGCAGTTATCGTTTTCGTAGGAAGCGATGGTATTGAGTCTGGCCCTGTGCCAAATACGGCGATCATGATGCTTGCAATGTTGTGGATCGGTCTCATGAGTTCTTACGCAGCGCTGATTGTTCGTTTCTCATCTGCAAATGGTCCGGCATTCGTGCACGTTGGTACCGACACGTTGTTCATCATCGTCATCGGAGTAATTGCTAATGACATTGCGGCCTACTTTGTTGGCACATCGCTGGGGCGAACACCTTTGCGCGATTGGATTAGCCCCGCAAAGTCCATTGAGGGATTAATTGGTGGAACCATCGGCACATTCATTGCGGTTGTGCTGGTCGGTATGCAGAGCACAACTTGGAATAGTTTTGGAGATTGGTTCTTGCTCGCCTTAGTGATTTCAGTCATGGCGCCACTTGGCGATCTTGCCGAGTCGATGTTTAAGCGCAACCTCAACATCAAAGATTTTGGCACTGTATTGCGTGGGCATGGGGGAGTTCTGGACCGTTTTGACAGTCTGTTGTTTGTCTTGCCGGCCGCCTATTACCTCACTCTCGTCATTCAACCCTGGGGCTGATTTAACCATTTGGCTGACAGACTGAACAGATGTCAGTCGTCCGTGTTGCAATTGCTGGTTCAACCGGCTCGATTGGTACGCAGACCCTCGATGTCATTTCTCAAAGTGGTGGCCAATACGAGGTAGTCGGTCTTGGTGTCGGCAGTAGCGCTGATGAAGTGATCGCGCAAGCAAAGCTGTGCAAGCCCAAAATGATTGCGGTGCGTAGCGAAGAGGCCCGAAAGAAAGTTTCGCAGGCATTGCCTGGAATTGAGGTAGTTGCAGATCTTGCAGAATTGGCGAGAGACGCCGACGTTGTAGTGAACGGAGTGGTTGGCTTCGCGGGTTTGTCGGTGACGATGTCTACATTGCAAAACGGTAAGCGGCTTGCGTTGGCAAATAAAGAGAGCCTGATTGCGGCTGGTCCAATTGTGCAGCCACTGCGCAACATCAAGGGTGCCGTAATTGTTCCAGTAGACAGCGAACACTGTGCGATCCATCAATGCTTGAGATCATCAATTGACTCACAACGCGAAGTGCGACGCTTGTTATTGACGGCAAGCGGTGGACCATTTCGTGGGCGCACTGCAGAGTCTTTGCAACACGTGACCATCTCTGATGCACTCAAACATCCAACCTGGTCAATGGGCCCAAAGATCACCGTCGATTCGTCGACTTTGATGAACAAGGGTCTTGAAGTCATTGAGGCTCATGAACTGTTTGGAGTGGGGTTTGACAACATTGATGTTGTTGTGCACCCGCAATCAGTTGTGCATTCGATGGTCGAATTTGCCGATGGGGCAGTCATCGCCCAGTTGTCCCTACCTGACATGCGATTGCCGATTGCTTATGCGCTCGGGTTCCCTGCGCGTGCAGATATCGCATTTGGAGCGATCGATTGGGCACAACTGAATCGGCTTGACTTTGAAACTCCAGACGGTTCTACATTTCGTTGCCTCGATCTCGCGTATCAGGCTGGTCGAGTTGGTGGAACTGCGCCAGCGTGGTTGAGCGCCGCAAACGAAATTGCGGTCGAGGCATTTTTGGCTGGGCGCATTTCGTGGTCAGAAATCGCTGGCGTAATCGAGCAGACGATGCAGCAGCATGATGGCATATTGCCAACAACAGTTGAAGATATTTTGCACGCAGATGAGTCGGCTCGAAGATTTGCTGCATTGGAGTTAACCAAATGAGTTCTTTTTACAACAAATTTCGCGATGAGATTGTTGCTGGTGGAGACACAACAGATCGGCCCAATCGCATCAACGATAAACGTACAAGTCGGATTGCTGGCGCTGCACTGCTGGCATTGTTCGTTTGGCTGGGTGTAACAAACCCTTGGACGTTTGTGTTTGTAGTGGGCTTGCTCGTCTCCGTTTTTCTGCATGAGATGGGACACTTTGTTACAGCTCGCCGCACAGGCATGAAGGTGACACAATTTTTCATGGGGTTTGGTCCGAGGTTGTGGAGCACGCAGCGAGGTGAAGTGGAGTATGGCCTGAGGGCATTGCCGCTCGGAGCATTTGTTCGCATAGTTGGCATGAACAATCTGGACGAATGCGATCCCGCCGATGAGCCACGCGCCTATCGGGCACAGTCGTATCCAAAGCGATTGCTTGTGATCACTGCAGGTTCTTTAATGCACGGAGTGATTGCCCTCGTGCTGTTTGTTGGGGTCTATGCAACCTCTGGTCGTTACAGCGAAACCGGTGATGTGCTTGTTACCTCGCCGCCTGCTGCTCAGTCGCCTGCAGAGCAGTCTGGTGTGATGATGGGCGATGTCGTGCGAGAGATGGATGGAATTGTCATTACCAATCGCGATCAATTCGTTGAGCAAATTGTCTCAAAGAAGCCTGGTCAAGTTGTTGCGGTACTTGTTGATCGTGCAGGCGAACGAATGTCGCTCAACGTAACTCTCGGCAACAATCCGATAGATGCCTCGCTTGCTTATTTTGGTGTTGCGAGTTGGTCGCTCGACTATGTTCGCGTCAATCCAATTTCGGCAGTCGGATTTGCTGCGAAAGATCTCGTCGTCACCGCTGGCAGATCTGTCGCGGGGGTTTTCGTCGTGCTCAATCCAATCAACATCATCAATAGCGTGATCGATGAAAAAGCAGATCCGGCATCACGACCAGGAACTGTGGTTGGTGCCAGCCAGCTTGGTGGAGAAATCGGTCGACAAGATGGACTCAAAGGTGTCTTATTGCTGCTCGCAAGCGTCAATATTTTTGTCGGGGTGTTTAACATGTTTCCATTGCTTCCATTTGACGGAGGTCATGCTGCAATTGCGACTTATGAACGGTTTCGTTCGCGACGTAATAAGACCTATCGCGCCGACGTTGGCAAGATGGTGCCTGTTGCCACGATGGTTGTTGGATTACTTGCGCTCTTGCTGGTCGTTGGCTTATATCTGGATCTCACTCAGCCAATTGGCTGAAAATCACAGCGTATAAAACGTTGTAAAGCTGTGCTGTGCTGACAAACTGGTAATCATGAGCGCATTTGCAAGACGCGAGACGCATCAAATTTCTGTCGGCAAAGTAGCAGTCGGTGGCAACGCGCCGATCAGCATTCAATCGATGACCATCACAAAGACGGCTGATGTCGAAGGTACGTTGCAACAAATTTATGCACTTGCTGCGGCTGGCTGCGACATCGTTCGCTGCACATGCAATGAGCCAGAGGCCGCTGAAGGCCTGGCGCAAATAGTTCCGCGTTCTCCAGTGCCGATCATCGCCGACATTCACCATCAGTACAAAATGGCGCTTGCCGCAATGGAAGCGGGCGTGCATGGCTTGCGACTCAATCCTGGGAATATCCGCAAGCCAGAACACATCAAGGCTGTTGCATCTGAGGCCCGTGATCGCAAGGTGCCAATTCGAATTGGTGTCAACGGCGGCTCCCTTGACCCTGCGTTGTATGAAAAACATGGTGGACTGACCGCACAAGCGATGGTCGAGTCCGCTCTACAAGAAATCGCATATTTCGAAGAAGTCGATTTTGATTTGATCAAGATTTCCGTGAAGGCATCCAACGTTCCGCTCATGATTGAGGCTTATCGCCAGCTGAGCGAAGTGACACGACACCCGTTGCACCTTGGAGTTACTGAGGCTGGTCCGTTGCCGGGTGGATTGATTAAGGCAACTGCAGGAATATCAACGTTGCTCATGGAGGGCATCGGCGACACGATTCGCTACAGCCTCACTGCTGATCCGGTTGAAGAGGCACGTGCGGGAAGACAGTTGCTCGAGTCACTTGGTCTGCGTGAGCGCAAAAACGTTGACTTAATCGCTTGCCCAAGTTGTGGCCGTGCAGAGATCGATGTCATTGATGTAGCCAATCGCGCTCAGGCGGCATTTGCTGACAAAAAGATTCCATTGCAGATTGCGGTGATGGGGTGTGTCGTCAACGGTCCGGGTGAAGCTCGTGAAGCAGACCTAGGTATTGCAGCTGGCAACAAACGCGGCCACTTGTTCGTCAAGGGCCGCAACGTGGCCGTAGTTCCAGAGTCAGAGATGGTTGAAGCGCTCATTGACTGGGCTACCTACATTCACGAACATGGCGTGGAGGCTGCGGTTGCTCGTGTTGACACCGCACTCGCCGAGCGCGAAGCAACAAAAGACCGCAATATGTTGCTCAAAGAGCACGGCGATGATGTCAATCATGCTGACGAAAAAATTATTGAAATTCGTAAAAAGGTTGCTGGCAACTAGCCAGCAATAGTCGCACCATCAAGGTTGGTGCCTACCCGCAGGCTTAATGCGTGCCCCACGTACGAAACACAGTTGCTGAACCGGTGAGCTGCACCGATTCGTTGTTGCGCAACACACATGCCTGGCCACGACGAATTGTGGTGGCATCTCCTGCAGTGCATACCAAAATTTCTGCCTGGTGTGTTGACTTTATTGTGGTTTCTCCAGAGACCTCGATTCGCTCAACGCCAAAACGGGGAGTTGATACAGCGTAAGTAAAGCGACCAGGGGCAGTTTCGTTTGCGTCAACTACAGGTGACGAAATTGGTTCAAAACGCGCAATGGCGAGAAACTCATCGACGTTGGCATGTTTTTTAGTGAATGCTGCTCGCACCACGTTGTCTGATGACGACATCACTTCAACACCAGATCCATTGAGGTACGCATGTGCATTGCCGGCACCAAGAAAGAGCGCTTGGCCAGGAGAAAGTCGTACGTGGTGCATCAACAAAGAAACAAGCACTCCACCGTTTCCTGGGTACATGCTCGCTAACCGACCAGCCCACACTGGCATCTGCGCGGGGAGTTGGTGTGGCCCAGTGGACAATGCCCAGCGCACGCATTCAGCAAGACCATCACTTTCGAGATGCTCTGCGAGTTGCAACCAGCCAAATCGTTTGCACAACTCGAGCGATTCTTCGATCGGTCGAAATCCACAAATTGCTTCAAATGAAGTGAGGGCTATAAGAAGTTCGGGTTTCGCTGAAGAGTCGCGGTAGATGCGCTGAGGGGCATCAAGCGAGATACCGATCTCATTTTCCTGTTGAAATCCGCTAGCTGCTTGTTCGTCAGTGGGGTGTGTTTGCAGCGAGAGTGGCTTGTTGGCCGAGATGATCTTGACGAGGAAAGAAAGTTCGCCAGCTAGTTGCGCCAGTGGTTGACTTCCGGTTGCATTTTTTACGAGGGATGGAGCACCTCGATGTGTGCCAAACCACAATTCGGCCCATGGCCGAGCATCGGCCTCTGTAGAAAGAAATTCTGGAATGAACTGTTGATCGCCCCAGTCATAGTGCTGGACAACGCCTCGCAGTAAGTGCATTGCTAGCTCGTCGCGCAGGCGCTTTTTACGTGTGCCGCGGCATCTGCGATCGCTATTTCGCTGGCAATGCCTGTCAAACGATCGCGTACTTCTACAACACCATTGGCCGCACCTCTACCTACGACAACGATGATCGGATTGCCAATCAATTCGGCATCTTTAAATTTGACGCCAGGCGAAACTCCAACCCGATCATCAAGCAGTACGCGAATACCGGATGAATCAAGAGTGTGGGCGAGATCGTTAGCGGTTTTAGTGATGAGCTCGTCTTCTTTTCCGGCCATCACAATGTGCACATTGAATGGAGCAATAGCGTGCGGCCAACGCAGGCCAATTTCGTCACATGTTGCTTCGGCTATCGCTGCAACCGCACGTGAAACACCAATGCCGTACGAGCCCATTGTTACGGTTTGAGCCTTGCCATTTTTGTCGAGCACGCTCAGGCCCAAGACTTCTGCGTATTTTCGACCCAATTGAAACACGTGGCCAATTTCGATACCACGCTTGATGATGAGCGCCGAAGCACACGATGGGCACGTGTCGTCATCGCGTACTTCGGCAACGTCGATCACTCCGTCTGCCGTGAAGTCTCGGCCATGCACAAGATGTGCAACGTGCTTGCCGGCAGCATTTGCTCCAGTGATCCACTCGCTACCTTGCGCGATACGCGGGTCGAGTAAGTAACGAACGCCAGTCGAATTTGCAAGACCTAATGCGTTTGGCCCGATGTAGCCCTTCACGAGTTTTGGATTTGCTGCAAAGTGTGTGTCATCAAACGGCACCACTTCAGCTGGTGATACTTGTGCTTCGAGACGCTTCATGTCTACTTCGCGGTCGCCAGGTACGCCGATAGCGAGTGCCTCAATGCGTCCGTCGGGATGGCGCAAATTGACTACGACGTTTTTGAGTGTGTCTGCTGCGGTCCACTGCCGGTCTGATCGTTGTAAATCTGCACGCGAATTGAACAAATCGACAAGCGTCTGAATTGTTGGTGTTGCTGGGGTGTCAAAAACTTGTGCTGCTGGGGTTGACTTCGAATCAATCTCGGCTGGCGCACCGACACGCACCGCTTCGGTGTTGGCCGAGTAGTCGCACTTTGTGCATTGCACAAAAGTGTCTTCGCCAATCTCACACGGAAACAAGAACTCTTCGGACTTTGATCCGCCCATTGCGCCCGACATCGCAGACACAATTGCAAACGGCAAACCAAGTCGTTCGAATATACGAACGTAAGCATTGCGGTGAGCGTCATAGCTCTGCTGCAATCCTTCATCGTCGATATCGAAGCTGTACGAATCCTTCATCGAGAATTCGCGTCCGCGCAATAGTCCGCCACGTGGGCGTGCTTCATCGCGAAACTTGGTCTGAATCTGATACAGCGAGAGTGGTAGGTCTTTGTAGCTCGAGTACAAATCTTTTACGAGCAGCGTAAACATCTCTTCGTGGGTTGGGCCGAGAAGAAAGTCGACCTTGCGTCGGTCCTGAAGTCGAAACAGATTGTCGCCGTAATCGGTCCATCTGCCGGTCGCTTCATATGGCTCACGGGGCAACATGGCGGGAAAATTGACTTCTTGTGCGCCAATGTTGTCCATCTCTTGGCGAATGATCTCTGCGACATGTTGGTACACACGCCAACCAAGCGGAAGCCATGTGTAGCCACCAGGTGCTGCACGGCGAATATATCCAGCCCGCACAAGCAGTCGGTGGCTTGGAACCTCGGCATCAACAGGGTTATCACGCAGTGTGCGAACAAACAGGGTGGACATTTTGTTGATCACGCGCGGTTACTTCGTTTCGTTCATGGTTGGGTTTCTGGCTTGTTGCTCACTGAATTTACTCGGTACTTACCCTGCAATTATCGCCTAAATGCCTTTGGCCTGTTGGGTGAGCCGTGACGAACCTTAGTTCGCGGGGATATAATGAAGATGTCCTTTAAAGTTCGTCGAACTGAAGGCGTGGGTCTCGACCCACGCCTTTTGTTCATTACAGGGCCTTGTTTTTGAGGCGTAAAACCCCCAAAACAAGCCAAAGTTTTGCCAGAAGCTCACAGGAAGGGAGAGAAAAACATGTCAGTAGCGCGCGGAAGCACCAAGTTGAACCCTGTCGTTGATCGTGTCTCTGCTCTCATTCTTCCGATCGTGACCGACCTTGGTCTTGAGTTGTACGACGTCGAATACCAGGGCGGAATCTTGCGCGTAGTTGTCGACACCCCAACCGGCGGTCCATCGGGTGTCAATATGGAGTCGATCGCGTTGATCACCCGTCTCATTTCCCGTGAGTTCGACCACAGTGACCCAGTGCCTGGTCATTACACGCTCGAAGTCACGAGCCCAGGTCTCGAGCGCTCACTTCGAGTTCCGCGACATTTTATTCGCGAAGTCGGAAAAGTCGTTGCTATTCGTTTGACTGCTGCCGTTAACGGCGTGCGTCGCGCACAAGGTGTGTTGTTGTCGGCTGACGATAACAACATTGTCATTCAACTGAATGATAAATCATCAACTGAACTCACTGAGATGACGATCGGATACGACATGATCGATCGCGCTCGCACAGTGTTTGAATGGGGCCCAACTCCAAAGTCGGGTGCAACAAAAGTGAATACCAAGACGCAATCGGAGGTCAACGAATCATGAGCAATCT
>WLPO01000054.1 GCA_009698745.1 Actinomycetota bacterium | reverse complement strand
GGCTGCACTTCAGGGATGACGCGTTGCAAATTTTCACGCTCAATATCTGAGCAGAGCTTCAAACGATCTTGGCTCACAATATTTGGTAATCGAAGCCCAATTGGCCAAGGGCATCTACCTACAGCAGAAATCACTAGAGAGAAGTCCAATCTCTTGGCCGCGTCAACAAACATCTCTGCAATATGTATTGCGTGGCTATCTCCGAATAGTAAGACCGTTTGGCCAGACCCTCTATGCAGATAGCAAATATCTAAGTCCATTCCCATGCAATTAGGTTCCGGGAATGATTGCATGGGTTCATCTAAGAAATCAGAACTTGTGTTTCCGGTATCGAGCACCGAATTATCTGACACAATATTTTCAATTGGAACTGTGCGAATCTTGGTGATCGCATCTCTTTCGGTATGCAGAATAGAGGGAATGATGAAAAAGCCAAAAAGAATGCTCAAACCCACACCTATTGAAATCGTCTTTATGGAATTGCTCTTTGCGAACTTGGTGGTACGAATTGGCATTTCGAGTATGTGGTAACTCGCAGACGCGAAGACCGTACTAAGAAAAATGGTGCAGACAGCCAACTGGATTGCATCAATATCGAATAATTTGCGTAAAAATATGATGATTGGCCAATGCCATAGATATGTCGCGTACGAGATATTGCCCAAGTAAACAAGGGGTCGAATTGAAAACACTCGATTGAGCAGACCTATTCGATGATGATCAATCGAGAAAATCATCAGGAGCCCAAGAATGGTTGCCATCATCCCGATGTGCGAAGTGCCTATCCTGGACGAATATCGCGTTGCCAGCAGGACAAATCCGACAAAAGCAAGAATGCCCACTCTGTTGATGAACTGAGGTGAAATCTTGAAGGCAACTTTTCTATCGCGAAGCCAAATCGCAAGCGTTGCTCCAGCAAGGAGTTGATAAATCTTTGCGTCTGTTCCGTAATAGCTTCTGGCTGCGTTGCTGTTTAAAAGCACCTGCATGAAGAGACTTGCAAACAATAAACCTAAAGGAAATGCAATTAAGAAACGTTTGCCGAATCGTTTAGCGAACTTATAAGCAATCGCCAAGAAGATGGGGAAGAACAGGTAAAACTGCTCTTCAATTGAAAGAGACCAGAGGTGACCAAATGGATTGGTTTTTGCTTCTGGCGAAAAATAATCTGCAGATTCAATGATGAAATTCCAGTTAGCAAAGTACAGGAGGGCCGATCTTGCTGAAGAAATAAATCTGACTCGTTCGGCTGTGTTTTGAAGAAATACCAGAAAGAGCGAAACAGAGAGAACCATCGCGCCCATCGCTGGTAGCAGTCGTCGAACTCTCCGTGCATAAAATTTCGGCAGTGTGAGTTTCCCGTGTTTTTCGTATTCATCGACCAATACGTTGCAGACCAGAAAGCCTGAAAGCACAAAGAAGAGATCCACTCCGACGTACCCAGACGAAAACAGGGAGATTTCGGAATGGAAGAGGACAACAATGTAAACAGCAAGGGCACGAATACCTGTTAGCGCGGGCCTGTAACCCCACTGGTAGGTATTTTCCTCGAGCGTTTGCACTTGTTGGAGTCTAAACATTGCCCTATAGCCATACCAAAAGTGTCTTGATGGGCAATTTCTGGACGAATATTCCCTTTTCAAATTGATCTACGATCCCATGTACTCACTCGGGATGACTAAACAGCCAAAGGCAAAAACAATCATGACCTACATCGACGTACTCGGACATTCAACGTGGACTTCTATTTCTGAAAAGAATGCTGATTGCGTTCTGTTGCTTCATGGTGGATTGAACGGCAGTGACACTTTCACCGATGTCGGGGACGGTCTCGCTGATAAATACCGAGTGGGTTACTTTGACCGTCGGGGACACGGCAAAACTGCAGATACTCCCGAGCCTTTTCATTATGAATCAATGGCTGACGAAACGATTGCTGTGCTTGAATCAATCGGTGGAGCAAGTCATATTGTCGGATGGAGCGATGGCGGCAACATCGGTTTGATTGTTGCGATGCGACGTCCAGATTTGGTCAAGCGGTTAGTCGTTATCGGGGCGAACTTTAAACATGAAGAAGTTCTCGGTATGGGATTAGACGAAGACAATCCTGTCACGCAGATGTTGACCAGAAGGTACATGGAAAATTCGCCAGATGGGCCAGATCACTTTGCAGAGTTCGTTAACAAGTCATTGGTGATGTGGGGTGCGGAACCCAATATGACTGTTCAGGATTTATCGACGATTTCAGTTCCTGTATTGGTCATGGCGGGCGATGACGACGCTATAAATTTGTCTCATACATGTGAGATGTATGAAAGCATTCCCGGGGCACAATTGGCGATCGTGCCAGGATCATCGCATGGTTTGCCACTTGAGAAGCCTGAAACAGTAGTTCGTATTGTTGATGAATTCTTCTCGCAGAAACTCCCAGTCGAAACACTGATTCCGATTCGACGTAAGTAATTTTTCGTTGCTTTCAACCTGCGCATCCCCGTGGATAGGGTAAGGATCACCTAGACAGACTTGATGTCGGCAATTACTTGCGCCCAACGACTTTGGTCGCTTGAGTATGGGGCATAAAAGCTCAGACGTTGAATCACGTCGCCATAACGCTTGTTGAGTTCCGGTGCGATTGTCTCAGGTTCGCCAACAACAGCAAACGTGTTGAGGATCTCATCAGTAATGAGATCACCCATTTCGACCCATTTGCCCTGCTTGGAGAGTGCATTGAGCTGTGGTTGCAGATCGTTCCAGCCATGAATCTCGAGCACACCTGAATAGGCGGGAGTTGAGCCGTAGAAAGCAATCTGTTGGCGAGTGCCATCGGCTGCTTGGCGCATCTCGTCAGCGTTATTGCCAGTGACAACAAAGCTTGGTCCAACAATCTCAAAGCCATCCATGGTTTTGCCTGCTTTGGCGCGACCACGACGTAGCGCGGGGAGAGTAACTTCGCGCAAGTATTTTTCGGTCGTGAAACCGTGACAGATAAAACCATCACACACTTCGCCAGCAACTTCAGTCATCATCTCGCCAACGCCTGCGAGAAAGATTTTCGGCACCCCAAAATCACCGAGATCTTTTTTGTCTGGTGTGAAAAAGGGCGTCATCAACGTGTGCTGATAAAACTCGCCGCGAAACTCGAGTGGTGCGCCGGTGAGCCACGTATCCCAAATGGCACGGACGGCCAGGATCATCTCGCGCATTCGCGGGGCTGGGTGGCTCCACTCCATGCTGAAACGCTTGGTGATGTGAGGCTTAATTTGGCTGCCCAGACCAAGAATGAAACGACCTTTTGAAAATGCCTGCAAGTCCCACGCCGTATTGGCAAGCGTCATCGGGTTGCGGGCAAATGCAACTGCGATCGAAGTGCCGATCTCGAGTGTGCTGGTGTGTTCGGCGGCTAGAAGTAGCGGCAGGAACGGATCGTGTGAAGTTTCGGCAGTCCAACCACCTGTGTAACCTGCGCGCTCTAGATCTTGGGCACTTGTTGCTGAATTATGCAACGAGCTTGAAATGCCTCCATCGAGCTTCATGAGTCTGTGCGATTTTCCCGCAAAAACTTTTCGAGCTCAGCAGCGATTTCATCGCCGCTTGGAAGTGGAACACCACCAAAACCGGTGGTCAGTGTGCCATTGCCACTGTGCTCGGCATCAAATGCAATTTCGAGCTGAGTGAGCATCGCTGCGTGTTCGGGATTGGTGCGCACAAGTTGATCGAGGCGCTCGCGTTGCACCACTGATTGTTCGAGAATGCCACTGATGTCAAGAGTGAGACCGCCTACGTCGCAAACCGCACCAAGTAGTGCAGCTGAAGCGGGTGGGTACGCCATCGAGGCAACGTAGTGGGGTACTTGGGCCCATAATCCCAGTGCATCTATCTGTTGGTCGTGCAACGCGTGCTCTAGCGCGGCTTCCATGCCGGCTGGAACATCGAGTGAACTCTTGATGTAGGGAAGTGTTTGTATCAACGAGGCGCTGGGTGACGTGCATGAGATTTGCACCGCACGTGTATGTGGAGTTGCAACCGGGTAGGCGCCCAAGCCCAACATTCGACGAACTCCAAGCGTGGTCGAGAGAGTGGCTACTTCGTTGGCAAACTGCTTCCAGCGCGAATCTGGCTCAGGGCCTGTCAAGAGCAGGACATCGCGATGATTGACATCGTGACCGATCATGAGTCGTGGAGCAGACCAGTCAAGTTTGGTGTTTACACCTTCGCGAAGTTCCATCAAAGGGCGACGAGCGCGATAATCGACAAATAAGTCGGTATCGAATTCGAGTAAATCTGTTGCACCGGTCTCGGCGATCAGTGCTTCCATTGCATTGCCCGCGGCAACAGATGTGTCGATCCAGCCACTAAACATCACGACAAGAAGTGGATCGCTCAGTCGTGGAAGAGTGTTGCCAAACTGCGGTGCTATGCGATATGCGTCGCTCATTGTCAGATCATTGTAGGCGCGACAACAACAATTCGGCTTTTTGTGCCGAGGCTTCAACCTGCAATTTGAATGGTTCAAATGCGGCTGTGTCGGTTTGCTCGCCCATGGCGCCCGAGATGTAACGGGCGTAGACGCCTTCAATAATGCAGGCGAGTTTCCAGTACGCAAATGCAACGTAGTAATCCAAATGTGAAATATCTCGACCTGAAACCTGTGCGTATCGCTGAGCGAGTTCTACTCGGTTCAAAAATCCTTCAGCAGTTGTGGTTCCAAAGGTGGTGCCCGAAGGTTCATCTGTAGGGCCACTCCAGTACACCATGAGTAGTCCAAGGTCGGCGAGTGGGTCGCCGAGCGTGCACAACTCCCAGTCAAGTACCGCAATAATGTTGCCTGCACTATTGATCATGCAGTTATCAAGGCGGTAGTCGCCGTGCACGATTGTTGCCGGACCTTGCACGGGCAAGTGTTTGAGAAGTCCATCGTGTACACGATCTATCGCAGACAACTCTCGCGTCTTTGACGCATTCCATTGCGAGTACCAACGCTTGAGTTGGCGTTCGATGTAGCCGTCGTGTCGACCGAGTTCACCTAGGCCAACGGAAACAGGATCAACAGCATGAATGGCTGCCATTGTGTCAACGAGCGAGTTACTGGCCTGAAGACGACTTGCAGGAGTAAGCATTTTCAATGCGATGTCTGGATCACGAACGATGATTCCATCGACGAAACCCATTACATAAAACGGAGCGTCATTTATCGAAACGTCATCACACATTGCAAGAGTGGGGGCGACAGGAACATTGGTATCTTGCAGCGCCGAAATCACACGATGCTCACGACCCATGTCGTGCGCACTTGCCAGCGCATGGCTGAGTGGAGGGCGACGCAACACGTAGTGATGACTGGCACTATCGGTAACGCTAAACGTGAGATTGGAGTGTCCACCAGCAATGAGTTCAAAATGGAAAGGAGCGACGGACCCTGCAACATTGGCGAGGAGCCACCGAGTGACCGACTCGGCATTGATTCCTGCTGGTGTGGGAAGTGCTGCATTCATTGCTGAGCAAACTTAGTCAAGTAAGGCCTCGAAGTCATACTCGGCAGTAGCGTCGTGGGTATGGCGATCGATGTAACCGATGCAACATTTCAGGCCGAGGTCTTAGAGCGATCAAAGACCACGCCCGTCATTGTCGACTTATGGGCGCCATGGTGTGGGCCGTGTAAGACGATCGGACCAATTCTAGAAAAACTCACCGATGCCACCGGGGGCAGGGTGATACTCGCCAAAGTTAATGTCGACGAAAATCCTGCTATCTCAGCGGCATTTAAAGTCCAGTCGATTCCCGCTGTATACGCGCTCAAAGACGGGGCAATGTTCGATGGTTTTGTCGGTGCGCAGTCCGAGCATGTGATTGCAGAATTCGTGCAATCACTGATGCCAGAGGGCGACATTCCAACCGTGGAGTCGTTGGTCAGCGTTGGTGATGAGGCAAGTTTGCGCGATGCTTTTGTGCTCAAACCAGGAGACGAGAGCATCGCGATTCTGTTGGCAGAGTTGTTGCTCAAAAATGGTGATGTGACTGGCGCACTGGGCGTATTGGCCTTGGTGCCCGAGACCGACAATGTGCGAGTCGTTATCGCTGCAGCTCGCGCTGCGTTCGCACCGACTGATGATTACGACGCACAATTGGCGGAACTGTTGCCACAAGTGAAAGCCGATGAAGACGCGCGAAAAAAGTATCTCGAGATCATGGACGCAATGGGCCCACTCGACCCTCGCAGTGCTGGCCACCGAAAAAGACTGACCGCACAACTCTTCTAGTTGCGGCACACATTGGGTCGTGCATCGACGACTCACCGACTTTATTCATTGGATAGGTTTCAGCCGCATTTTGGCGTCAGCTTTTGGGTTGCTCGCGATGGTCGTCGGGGTCTGGTGGGTGGTGCGAGTACCTCCGCCGCCACCCGAAGCAACTATTCCGTTTGCAACATCAACAATTGCTACAAGTTCTGCTGCACCTGGGTCAGGTAATGCGATGACCGATGTAGCGCCGACATCGAGCATCACGGTGTATGTGTCGGGTGAAGTGGTGAAGCCAGGGGTATATATGTTGTTGGCAACAGCGCGAATCATCGATGCGCTTCAAGCTGCAGGTGGGGCTACGACTGCTGCCGATTTGGTTGTGGTCAATCTTGCAGCGCCACTCGTAGATGCCGCTCAGGTGTTTATTCCGCGCATTGGCTCAACACCTCGAGTGACTTTGCCGCGGCCACATGCAGGCATCAATCTTCCTACTACTACTGGTGTTATGAGCGGCGGTGTTAGCGGTAGCAGCGGTGCCACTACCACTCAAGGAATCGTTGATCTCAATAGTGCAACACTGAGCGATCTTGATTCGTTGCCCGGGGTTGGTCCATCGACAGCAAAAGCCATTATTGACTACCGAGTTGCGCACGGACCATTTGCATCAGTCGATGATTTACTCAATGTGCGAGGGATAGGACCATCAAAACTTGCAGCAATGCGCGCTCGATTGCGCGTGTGAATGCGAGTGTTACAACGCGCCGAGCACGATACCGCTGAGCACCAAAGCTATTACCGCGCCAATTGCAACGCCAATGGCAAGCGGTCGAAACTCGCGCACCCATTCTGGCCAGCCAGCAACTGCGCGCTGGGTTGCACGAATTGCCGAAACTTGGCCAAGAGCAAACCAGATGGCGGCACTCGCCAGCGTGGCAATTGCGTAACTTGCGAATGTGGAAACGGCGGGAACTCCCACGATGGACAACACGGGCAGCGCAATTACCAAGATCAGATAGCCAAGCATGCCAAGCAGTGAGCCAGGTAGTGCCACCAAAATCAGCCCAAACAGTGCGAGTGATGCGCTCAGGGCTACTGCCACGGCACCGCCACGCTTACGCACCAAGTTGCGATTGGCGATGATGCCGTCAACGACTATGCGCGGCGAACGCGTGCGTGGTTGCGACATTTCTACATCTGACATATCTCAATCGTACGAGACGCAACAGAGTCAAGGTGGGCATCTGTTTGCGCTCAGCGACAACCACGTTTTGGCATTAGCAATTGCATTGTTGGTGTGCGCGCGAATGTCGGCCGATATCGCGGATCATCTTGGTGTCAGTGTGTTCATTGGCGTGGCATTGGTTGTCGGCGTTTCAATGATGAGCAAACGCAAAGGCCAAAGGCATAGAAAAAATCTCTTCTTGATAACAACGATGGTTTGCATTGCATTTTCGGGTGCGTTATTGGGCGCTCATTCGTGGCGGCAGCTTGCACAACCGCATTTAGGTTCCTTTTGGGGCACTGCAAAGGTGGTGGAAGACCCACAGTGGCGCAACGGTGGTGTGCAGACGGTGTTGCAACTAGAGGGTCAGAGGTTCATTGTTTATGCGTACGGGTTGCCCGGCAGAAGATTGAGTAATCGCCGGGCTGGTGAAGTGGTTCGGGTTTCTGGTGATCGGTTGCGCCTTGAAGCGAGCAAACTCATCAGGTTGTCGTACCGACACATTGTTGGAACTTTTGCCGTTCGTGACGTGAGCGAAAGCTACGGCAATGGTTCGGTGTTGTATCTAAGTGCAAACAACATTCGAAAGTCACTTCAAGAATCTGCGGACGTCCTATCTCGAGATGAAGGCGCACTCTTCATGGGCTTGATCATCGGTGATGATCGGCAACAGCCGGCCACAATGATCACAGCGTTTCGAAACAGTGGTCTATCGCACCTCACAGCAGTTTCGGGGCAGAACGTTGCATTTTTGCTGACGGTGATGGGCCCGTTGTTGATGCGTGCTCGGTCGTCGTGGCGATTTGGACTCACGCTGTTTGTATTGCTGTGGTTTACCGTTGTGACCCGAGGAGAGCCATCAGTATTGCGTGCCGCGATGATGGCTGGATTCGTAGCTCTCGGCACTGCACTCGGTCGTGACACTCCAGCACGGCGCATGCTCGGTCTTGCAATAATCGTGCTTATCGGGTTTGACCCGCTGCTTGCGTGGTCTGTCGGGTTTTGGATGTCGAGTTCGGCAACGTTGGGGCTACTGATGGTCACTCCACAACTCGCAAAAATCATTCCTGGACCATCTTGGTTTTCGATCGCTCTTTCAACAACGATGGGAGCACAGTTGGGGGTAATGCCAATCACTGCGATCGTTTTCCACAGTGCACCAGTTATCGCGCTTGCTACGAATTTGCTTGCGGTGCCAGTTGCTGGCCTGGTGATGTTGGTAGGAATTCCCCTTGGAATGTTGGCAGGAATACTGACCCAAATTTCCTCTGGCGCACTGATGACTATTTGTGTAACTGCGCTGATGTGGCCTGTTGGGGTGGCCGTTCGATGGGTGTGGTGGGTGGCTGTTCTCGGTGAACGGTGGTCGATGCATAGCAGTGTTAATGCCTGCGGTTGGTGCATCGTGGCTTTGTTGGTTATTTCTGCGAGAATATCGGCGTGGCGATCTATTTAATTTCGGGCAGCGATGCCAGATTGATTTCGGCGAAACTGACCGACCTCGTTAATCAGCTCATCGGGGATGGCGACCGCAACACCATGCTGCTCAGCCACGATCTTGAAGCGCTTGGAGCGGACGACAGAGAGCAGGAAATAGCCAACGCAATGATTGGAGCGCAGACGGGTTCGATGTTTGGTGGTGACCGAGTTGTGGTGTTGCGCGGCATCGGTGAAGCAACTGTTGATCAACTCAAACCGCTTGTGGCGTATCTTGCACAGCCGCTTGAAGACACGCAACTCGTGCTCACAGGATCGGGCAAGCTTGCAAAATCGGTTACTGATGCGCTTAAGCAGGCAGGCGCCACAACGATCAATACATCTCCACCAAGTCGTTTCAACGAACTCTCGATGTGGTTTCAAGAACAATTGACCGAAGCAGGAATCAAAGTGGATTCGGGTGGACTCAAGATGTTGATCGACTGGCTCGGCCAAGATCAAGCACGACTGCCTTCGATTATTGAAGTTCTGGTGTCAACATATGGCACCAACAAGAAACTGACCGTGGACGAAATCGAGCCTTTCCTCGGTCAAGAGGGCAGTGTCATGCCTTGGGATTTGACCGATGCGATTGATCTGTCGAACTCACCTAAAGCAATTGCAATGTTGCGACGCATGATTCGAAGTGGCGAATCACACCCGATGCAACTCATGGCGCTGTTACACAATCATTATGTAAAACTTCTCAAACTCGATGGGCCAGAAGTACACACTGCGAGCGAAGCGATGGCAATCATCGGCGCAAAAAGCGAATTTCAAGGCAAGAAATATTTGGAGACGTACAGGAGATTAGGTGCGGCCAATATTTCTGCAGCGCTGCAACTTCTTGCTAGAGCCGACATTGACCTGCGCGGAGGCAAGGACTTAGAAGAAGAATTAACAATGGAAATCTTGGTTGCAAGATTGAGTCGCATGGGCGGCGCACCGCAACATGCAAAATCGGGCGGAAGGTTTACTTCGCGGCGTTGATTTTTTTCATCAGGCGGCTCTTTTTGCGAGCAGCTTGACGAGGGTGAATGACACGCTTTGAAGCGGCCAT
>WLPO01000053.1 GCA_009698745.1 Actinomycetota bacterium | reverse complement strand
GCTCAGACATCGGGTGGTCGCCCGAACCGAGCACGGTTGTGCCCCAACCTGCAGGGAAGTTGCGATTGAGGTCAAGACCCGCTGGATCGCGTGGCATCGGAATCGTGAAGCCATCAAAATTCTCCAACAAACCTTCATCAAGCAAGCGATATCGGGTTTTGCCTGCAGGCGCACCGAGTGGTCCAACTGCAACCATCACGCGAGTATCTTCGTCATGTTCCATCCATGCACCGTCAACATCAGCGATTCGCATCGTGCGAATTGTTCCATCACCATCAATGTCTTCAACACTGAGGCCCGGCCAACGATGTCCATCCCGCCAAGGCCATGAACGCACGCTTGAGCGGTGGTACAGGGGTCGATCGAGAAGCGCGTCTTCCGCACCATCTGGGTTGACTCGGGGCACGATATAAAACGTGCGTGTGCGCAATGCTTCAGTGACTTGATCGTGCTTGCCAAAGTTGTTTGCAAGGTATTCCAAGATGAACAATGCGGCAACACTGCCTGTCGCTTCGGTTGCGTGAATGTTGGCGTCGATCCAATGCGCTGGCTTGGTGTTGTGCGGGCCTGTCGACGTATCGGTCACCGTGGCGATCCACAAATCACGACCTTTGTGAGACTTGCCGTATGTTTCGAGTGCCACAAGACCAGGAAATTGTTTTTGTAAGTCGTGCAACCACGACACCATCTCGTCGTACCGTAAGAAGCGATCAAAGTTGTAAGTCATACGCCAAGGTTACGCTGTCATCAAGGAGGTGAATTCATGCCACATATTCCAGTGTTTCAGCACTCGACAGGTAAGTGGCGCCCCCGTTGGCGTGGGCGAATTCATGCCATTGCGGTTGCGGTCACCATCCCCGCCGGCATCATTCTCACCCTTGTCACTCCTGCAGGTATCGCACGTTTTGCAGTTGGCATATATGCATTGTCATTACTTGCTTTGTATTCAACATCTGCGTCGTATCACCTCTTCACACGTTCACTTAAAGGTCAGCGAACGATGCAACAACTTGATCACGCGATGGTCTATGTACTCATTGCTGGCTCGTACACGCCAGTGTGTTTGCTCGCATTGCCACGCAAAGTTGGAGTGCCGTTCTTACTGACAATCTGGGCTGCAGCAGCCGTCGGCATGGGTCTGAAGATCACGTGGAAAGCAAAGCGTGTTGGGCATGCGTTGTATTTGATTATTGGTTGGGCTGCGCTTGTGATTCTGCCGTGGGCGTATCACCGTGCTGGTTTCACCAGTTTGTTGCTGTATGCACTCGGTGGCATTGTCTACACCGTTGGCGCCGTGTTGTTCTACATGCAAAAACCAAAACTCTCACCTGAGATATTTGGATTTCACGAAATCTGGCATGTATTCACTGTCGTCGCCGGCATCTTGCAATTTGCCGGCGTCGGTGTGCTTATTTCGCGCGTCGGTTAACACCAAGCGAAACGATGGTTGCAGGAATAAAAAACGCCCGACCATGAAATGAAACATCATCCCAGTGCTTTGTCGTAACTGGTGCATGCCACGCACGGATGCGATAGATAAGGAACAACAAGATCAATGCATGCAGCGAAATGATTGACCACGCAAAACCCTGGGTGCCGATGATGTCGAGAAATGGTGCAGCAACGAGTGGACCGATCATTGCTCCAAGGCCATACAGCGTGACGAGCTGTGACGCAGCAGCACCCATTTGTTCTTGTGATACCCAGTCATTTGTGTAGGCACCACCGACTGCATATAACGGAAAACTAAAACCACCAATTGCAAACAGAAGAGCAGTTGTTGTCCAACTGCTTGGTGTCTGGGTAAGCATGAGCAGACCCATAACAATCACGGCAAGCGAACTCAGCACGCCAATGATGCGGCGGTCGATGTCGTCGGACGCTGAAGAGATAGGCCAGGTGAGTGCCATGCCACCGAGGTTGATGGCTGCAATCAAAATACCGACGCGGCCCACGCTGAGCCCTTCGCGTGTTGCATAAATAACTGCCATGCCAAGCATGCCACCATGTGCAAGACCAACGAGCAGAATTGTTCCTGCACCTGTTGGAACAATTTTTGCAAGTTCGCGCATCGTGATGTGCGTATTGTTTTCAACTTGTGGCGTCGCTGCTTGTTCAGACATTACAACGGGGATAACTGCCAGCGATGAAATGACAGCCGCGAATGCGAAACCTGTGAGTGTGCGTGCGTCAAAATTGAAAACCAACAACTGACCAGCGCCATAAGCGCCGATCGTCACCACGTTGTATATGGCGAGTAAGCGACCGCGGAATGTGTTACTTGCAAGGCCATTCAGCCAAGACTCGGCGACTACATATAATCCTGCAAAACAAAATCCTGCGCTGCTACGCATGACGATCCACACGAGGGGGGAGTCATAGACACCGGTGATCAGCACCGATGCACTGAGTAATGACGCGAGTGCTGCGTAGACACGAATATGACCAACCTGTTTGAGCGCGCGCAAGGTGTACCAAGACCCGAGCAGGAAGCCCGCGTAGTAGGCGGTGGTAATTCCACCACTGACCAAAGTTGGCAGATGTTTCAGTTCGGCGCGGATGCCCACGAGTGTGCTGAATACACCTGCAGTAACGAGCAAGAGCGCGAGCCCAGTGAACAACCCCCAAGTAGAGAGCAAGATGGTGCGTCGAGTTGGGGTGAGGTTGGGGAGGAAACGCACAGCATCAGTCAAGCACGAGAGTTGAATCTGATTGAGGTTCTTTTGTTGCGAGCAACTAGTCTGTTGGCAAGTCGGGTCGCTAGCTCAGTTGGTAGAGCAACGGACTTTTAATCCGCAGGTCCAGGGTTCGAGCCCCTGGCGACCCACTGCTTCAAGGTTTTTCAATATTGGCAGGTCCGTTTTGATTGAGTTATTGTGGATTTATGTTCACAACCTCTGTACCTCAAACCACTGTTCCGCCCGACACCACTGAAGTTCCGGCCGTTTTGTACTCCGTGACCTCTGAAGCTCCTACAGCTATGGCCTCCGACACCTCGGTGCCTCTCGCAATTACGGCCTCCGGGACTGCTGAGCCTCGCACCGCACCTGCCGGCGATAACGCTTTTCCTGTATGGCCTGTAATTGCCGTCGTTGCAATATTGGTTGCTGTTTTCTTGCGAGCAAGAAAAAAACGCCAAAACAAATAGCCTCTGCAGCCCACTACAGAACTGTCTGTGATACGGGATATCTAATTTAGAGATACTTACCCAAAGGTAATCGTTTCGGCAGATACGGTGCCATACTGGGATCCATGATCACAGCAGCAATTATCGTTCTGGCCGTTTCCGTTGTTGGTCACCTCGCGGTGATGAACGCAGTTGACTCGTTCACTGGCTACGGCGAGCAGAACTCAAACTTCAAGCTCTAAACAACTGTTTGGCTGTCTCGCGAGGCGAGACTAGAGGCAATGACCACAGTTGATACCTCTGCGAATCAGGTAGATCTTTCGATCACTGGAATGTCGTGTAACGCATGTGCGATGACGATCGAAAAGGGTCTGAATCACCTCGCTGGAGTTGAAGCAACCGTTAACTTTGCGACAGAGTCTGCACGAGTCACGTTTGACGCGTTGCAAGTTGACACCGTAAAACTTGTCTCGCTCATTGAGTCGCTTGGCTATGGCGCTCGACCGCTCGCGGAAACCACACCAGACATGTTGGACGCCGAGGTTCGTGAACGCGTTGCGATGCTCAAGTCACGTTTGACTGCAAGCATTGCGTTAGGAGTTCCGGTTGCATTGGTGTCAATGTTTGCGGCGTTGCAGTTTGCAAATTGGCAATGGTATGCATTGGTGTTATCTGCTCCCGTTGTGACCTGGGGTGCATGGCCATTTCATCGAGCCGCATTGATGAATGCTCGTCATCGCGCAACGACGATGGACACGTTGATTTCGCTTGGGATAGTGGCAGCAGTTTCGTGGTCGGTGTGGGCGCTGTTGTGGGGACATGCGGCAACTCAATCGGTGCACGACTCGATGACAAGCATGGGTGATGGCGTACATGTGTATTTTGAGGTGGCAGTAGCCGTCACCATCTTTTTATTGGCAGGCCGATATTTTGAAGCGCGAGCAAAGCGTCGCGCGGGTGATGCATTACGAGCGTTGCTGGCGCTTGGTGCGCGAACCGCAACGATTTTGCGCGACGGCGAAGAAACAACTATTGATGCAGTGTTGATACGAGTTGGCGACATGATCGTTGTGCGCCCCGGCGAGATTATTGCTGCAGATGGTGTTGTTATGGAAGGTGCATCAAGCATCGATGCGTCAACGCTCACAGGCGAAAGCGTGCCAGTGGATGTGCAAGTGGGGAGCAAAGTCACGGGTACAACGGTGAACTTGACCGGACGATTAGTGGTGCGAGCTCGTCGAGTTGGCGCTGACTCGACATTTGCGCAGATCACCAAACTCGTGCGCGATGCACAATCCACCAAAGCACCTGTGCAACGGCTTGCCGACCGAGTGAGCAGTGTGTTTGTGCCAACAGTAATTGCACTTTCGATACTGACATTTGTTGCGTGGTATGTGATGGGTGACGACATTGAACGTTTGGCCGATGCATTTGAAGCAGCGGTTTCGGTATTGATCATTGCGTGCCCTTGCGCACTTGGACTTGCTACTCCAACTGCGTTGATGGTGGGCAGCGGACGAGCTGCGCAAATGGGAATCGTGATTAAAGGTGTGGACGTTTTGCAAAGTACTCGCCGTATTGACACCGTGGTGTTCGATAAGACGGGCACAGTCACTACAGGTGTTATGCAGTTGCTTGACGTTGTAGTGGCGGCTGGTGCAACACGAGCAGAAGTGCTGGGCTTTGCTGGTGCACTTGAATTTGCAAGTGAACACCCCGTTGCTAAAGCAATTGCATCTGCGGCCCGCGCCGAATTGGGCAGTCTGGCAAGTGTGCAGCAATTTGAGTCGATTGCGGGCCAGGGAACAGTTGGCGTGGTTGATGGTCATCGAGTGATGGTGGGTGGCGAGCAGCTACTGAACGCTCGCACAGTGATTATCGCTGGCCCATTACGTGAAGCCTTGAAAGTTGCTCGCGACTCTGGCAACACGGCGGTGTTGGTTGCCTATGACGGCATGGCGAAGGCGGTGTGCGTGGTCGCTGACAGACCAAAGACGAATAGCGCAGCAGCTATTGCGTCATTGCGCGAACTGGGATTGCGACCTGTGTTGTTAACAGGCGACAACTTGGCAACTGCGTTAGCGGTTGCAGAACAAGTAGGTATTGAAACTGATGACCAACACGTAATAGCTGGTGTGTTGCCTGCAGAAAAAGTACGCGTGGTCGCCGACTTGCAAGAGCGTGGCTACGCAGTTGCGATGGTTGGCGACGGTGTAAACGACGCAGCAGCATTAGCTCAGGCCGACGTGGGCATTGCAATGGGTACCGGTACCGATGTTGCAATGAGCGCGAGCGATCTCACCATTGTGAGCGGAGACTTGCGTCTTGTAACCGACGCGATCTTGCTGTCGCGGGCCACACTGCGCACGATCAGCGCCAATGTGTTCTGGGCATTTGCATATAACGCTGCAGCAATTCCGCTTGCCGCACTTGGGTACATGAATCCAATGTGGGCGGGATTAGCCATGGCATTGTCAAGCGTGTTTGTAGTGAGTAATTCACTACGACTGCGCAGTGCAAAACTTAGTCAGCACACTGCATTTGTTCACGCAACTCGTTAATTGCTGTTCTTCTCCAGCTGTGCACAGTTCTGACGTTGACACCCGCGTCAGCAGCAATTGAACGAAAACTTTTACCGTCTGCGAGCTGTTGCAACACGCTGAGAGTTCGCTTTCCTAAATTCCATTTTGCTGCTTCGGTGAGCAAGTTGATGATTTCATCTTCTGGATTGACTTGAGTCTCGGGAGTCGGCATCATGTCGATTACATCGTCACCCCATGCAACAGCGAGTTGCTTGAGGCGACTGTCGCGCACAAATGCAAAGTATTCGGAGTCACGCACCAAGTTGGAGGCAATCTTGATGGGTCGCTTGCTGACTGGATACGTGCGGATTTGTATCCAGGCTTGAGCGACGGTGTCGGTGAGCGCTTCGTCAAATCCTCCGCGCGCCAACTTGCCACGGCGAGCAGCAATTGAGATAAGAGGTGGCAGAAGCCGTTGCAACACAATGCGAGTGGCGAGTTCGTCATTGGCCGCACGAATAACGAGTTTGAAGAGGTATTGATCACCGACCGAATCGGTTGCTTCAAGACCAAAGCCCGCACGAATGAGGACTTCATCAAGGTTGGTCACTCGCGATCCTGGAAGCCCCCAGCCATTGACCCGCCTGAGCGTGGATGGCGTAATTGAAAGAGCCGACCACTCCTGCACAAGTGTGCGAACTGTTGACGACCTGCCTGTTGGGTGAATGATGGTTGTAGGACGTGTGCAAATGCGTGCTGTTTGTGTGGTCATGCAATTGATGATCCGCACCGCACTCACCGCACTTCTCACTGCAAGTCACACTGATATTGCAATTGCTGCAAAGATGAAGAGCTATGAGAATTACATTGCCTTCAGGAACCCCCGCAGAAATTGATTTGAGTGTGGCGAACCCAGTTATGGGGCTCGTGATCATGCCGGACATCTTTGGAATGCGGCCACTATTTGATGACCTAGTTGCTCAATTGGCGCGTGAGTGGAACATGGCAGTTATTGCGATTGAGCCGTTTCCCAATCAAACATTGTCGACCGATATCGCCGAGAGGATGGCATGCGTACCGCTGCTGAGTGATGACGCGATACTTCGTGACATGCACGAAGCTGCCGATGCGCTTGGTGTAACTCGAGTTGGGTTGATGGGGTTTTGCATGGGCGGAATGTATTGCCACAAAGCAGCACGAAGCGATCGGTTTGCTCGGATCTCGTCGTTCTACGGAATGATTCATATTCCAGATGGCTGGATGAGTTCCACACAAGGTGATCCACTTACTTATCTCGAGAACGGCCATGCCGACCGCGTGCTTGCGATTATCGGATCACTCGACCCGTACACACCGCCAGACCAAGTGTTGGAGTTGCGTGCTGCAGGCGTGACTGTGCAGGAATACTCAGAAGCCGTGCACGGTTTTGCTCACGATGCATCGCGTCCGGCACATCGCGCACACGATGCGCAGGATGCTTTTAGTCGCACACGCGACTGGCTGTTAACTAGCTAGAGCGAACTGTCATGCGGTCACGCATGATGATGTGATAGCGACGATCTTGTTGCTTGAGCCAACCGAGTCGAATAAAACTTGCGATGGCTTTGTTGACACGTTCACGCGATGCGCCAACCATGCCGGCCAACTCTTCTTGTGTGACTGGCAATACAAAATCGTCGCTGCCACCAGAGAGTTCGAGTAGGCGCTTTGCAGTGCGACCAGTGACGTCAAGAAACACGCTGTCAGCCAACACTTCGTCCATCACGCGCAAGCGAGTTGCGAGCAACTTAGTGACACCCCACAACATGGTTGGGTGCAAGCGCATCTGCTCAACCACTGGTCCATACGGAATGCGCAGAATTGAACTTGTTTCAATTGCGCGAGCCATCGCACTGCGTGAGCCGCTGTCGAGCAAACCAAGTTCGCCGAATAAGTCGCCATCTTCCATGAGCGCGAGCATGCTTTCGCGACTGTCGAGCGGCTTGTTACCAATGGCAATTGCAATGCGTCCGCTGAGCACAACAAACAGTGCGTCTGGTGCGTCACCCTCATTAAACAACACGTCACCTCGTTGGAGCGTTTGAGACTTGGCCGAAGCGGCAATCACTGTAAGTGCTTCTGCTGGTGTTTCTGCGAAGAATGCAGTGTTGGAGAGTATGTCTTCGTGTGTCATGAAGTTATGACGGTACTACCCTAAATGAGCGTGACAACCATGCCTAACGAGATTGTTTGGACAATCGTCGTAGCCGCAGGATCGGGCGCCAGATTTGGGAGTCCAAAGCAGTTTGCAATGCTTGGCGATCGACGCGTATTGGACTGGTCGGTTGCAACAGCGAGCGCAGTGAGTGCGGGGGTGATTGTGGTGTTGCCACCAGACGCCACTCTGGGTGAAGGCCAGGTTGCTGGTGGCGAAACTCGCAGTGAATCAGTGCGCTGTGGACTTAAGGCGGTACCGCCGGAGGCAACGATTATTTGTGTTCACGACGCAGCGCGGCCATTTGCCACTGAACATCTGTTTAGAGAAACCATTTCGCAAGTGCACAATGGGGCTGATGGCGCTGTTCCCGCAATCGGTGTGACCGACACGATTAAACAAGTTGATGCACAAAACGTTGTTGTCAATACTCCAGACCGTTCTTCATTGGTTGCGGTGCAAACACCGCAAGTATTTCGAGCAGCAGTTTTGCGCGAAGCACACGCATCGAGTCCTGAAGGAACAGACGATGCGACACTTGTTGAGCAGTTGGGTAAGCGAGTAGTTGTTGTGGCTGGTGAGGCGCTCAATCGCAAACTCACAGCGTCTGAGGATTTGGAATGGGCTCGTGCTACCGCACGAACCGAAGTGTAAGGAGACAACAATGGCTACTGCGATTCGAGTTGGACAAGGTTTTGATATTCACCGTTTTGAAGAAACACCGAGTGGTCGTGTGCTCGTGCTTGGTGGTGTGCAATTTGTGGGAGAACGCGCATTAGTAGGGCACAGTGATGCAGACGTGATTACGCATGCAATTGCCGACGCACTTCTTGGTGCAGCATCGCTTGGCGATATTGGTCAACACTTTCCAGACACTGATCCAAAATGGGCGGGAGTCGATTCATTGTTGTTGTTGTCGCATGTGGTCGCATTAGTGAAAGAGAATGGTTACGAAATTGGCAATGTTGATTGCAGCGTGGTCTGTGAAAAACCCAAGCTTGCACCCCATCGTGAGGAGATGCAACGTAAACTCATCAATGTGGTCGGCGCTCCTGTTTCGGTAAAAGGACGCAGAGCAGAAGGTCTCGGCGCACTTGGTCGCCAAGAGGGCATTGCGTGTTGGGCAGTGTGTGTGATTGAACGAGTGGCGCAATGAAGCCACGCGATTCTCGACCAGGCAAGGGTCCGCGTAGCGGAGCGACAAGCAGCAACAAGCGAAGCGCAGCAGGCGGAAGCGGGCGTGGCACAGCCAGCGGAAGTGGTCGCAGCGCAGCCAGCGGAACTGGTCGCAGCGCCGGAGGCAAGCGCGTAGATCCGCGCGATGCACGTCGAGATCCACGCGACGCAAAGCGACCACCTCGCGATGCGAAATATGCACCACGCGCAGCAGTCAACACCAAGCGCAGTCGTCCACCAGCACGCGAACACACGGGCCCGCGCGCTCCACGCCCAGACCAACACGGACTTGGTGGATCACAGATTGAAGGCCGTCAGGCAGTGCGTGAATTGTTGATTGCGCAACGCCGCAAAACATTTGAGATTTGGGTGTCCAATGATTTGGACGAGAATGACGTGATTAATGACATTTTGGCGTTGGCCGCAGATCAGCGCGTGCCAGTGCGTCGCGTGCCACGAAAAGAAATTGAAAAAGAAGCACGCAGCGAAGCACCACAAGGTGTACTCGCAATGGCTGCTCCAATTCCCGACGTCGAACTTGGTGACTTGCTCGCGCCACGAAAAGGAAATGTTCCCGCATTTTTGGTCGCAATTGATGGCGTGACTGACCCGGGCAATCTTGGTGCAATCTTGCGTTCGTGTGATGGAGCAGGTGTGCATGGCGTGATATTGCCTCGACATCGAGCAGTACACATCACACCAACTGCTGCAAAATCTGCAGCGGGTGCTGCAGAGTATGTGCCGATGTGTGTAGTGGGAGGGTTGCCAACTGCACTCAAGCAAATGAAAGATGCAGGAGTTTGGATCGTTGGATTAAGCGATGCAGCTGACAAAAACATCTTTGAGATTGGTGATCTGACATCTGAGCCAATTTGTTTGGTGTTGGGTGCTGAAGGTGCGGGCTTATCTCGACTTGTCAAAGAACGTTGTGATTTGCTGGTGAGTATTCCAATGGGTGGATCGCTTTCATCACTCAACGTGTCGGCTGCTGCAGCGCTTGCAACGTACGAAGTAGTTCGTTCGCGCGTTGCCAAGACCAAATAATTCGCTGTAACCTAGACGAGCCGGGTTAGCTCAGAGGCAGAGCAACCGCCTTGTAAGCGGTAGGTCGTGGGTTCAATTCCCACACTCGGCTCCACTACATCAAGTACG
>WLPO01000052.1 GCA_009698745.1 Actinomycetota bacterium | reverse complement strand
TCCTGGATCGCATCTGACTCCTGTTTGGAGAGCAGTTTCACATGTTCGAGACCCTTGACATGTGCAATAGAACCTGCAATGTCGTCCTTCCACAATCTCTTATCAAAAGAAAGACTTTGGGTAAACGCCATGAGTTCAGATGCAGGAGCAACACTAAAACGTCCGTGCCACAGCGGCTGAGATGAATTGCTCTTTTTAGCATTCATTTTTTTGTTGCTCCCGTTGCTTGTAATCCCGCCAGTTTTGATAAGTGCGCTGCAAGTTTCTTTGCGCCAAATTTTTCACTTGCCACACAAAACATCGTGTCGTCTCCAGCCACTGTGCCCACAAGCCCCTCTATGCGAGAGCGATCCAAAGCTGAAGCAACCACGTGAGCACAACCAGGCGGTGTGCGCACAATGACCAGCGGATGACTCACCTGAATGTCGGCAACCCACTCTGAAAGCACGCGACGCAGTTGTTCAAGTGGAGCGATTCTCTCTGGTTCAAATTCAGGAATAGCGTACGCAGTTTCACCCTTTGCGGTGCGCACCTTTACCGCACCAAGATCTTCCAAATCCCGAGACACAGTTGCCTGCGTTGCCGCAATTCCGGACTTCTTTAACAACCTCATTAATTGAGGCTGACTGGTTACGTCACGTTCCGAAATAAGACGCGTGATTGACTGCTGACGTTGCACCTTGGTTGTCATGCGTTCACTCCCATCAAAAACGCAAGCAGCCCTCGAGCTGCGTGCATGCGATTGTGTGCTTGCTCAATAACTTTGCTGTAAGGGCCATCGATAACTTCGGCAGCCACTTCCATCCCTCTATGTGCAGGAAGGCAATGCATGAAGATCGCTCCTGCTGCGGCATTCTTCATCACCGAATCAGACACTTGAAAATTGGCAAATGCCTCTTCGCGCTTGCTTGTCTCGGATTCTTGGCCCATCGAGGTCCATACATCGGTATGCACGGCATGAGCGCCTTCAACTGCGTCTTTCATGTTGTCAAACTGACTTACAGATGGAGCACCCAACTTTTGCAATGCCTGCAACTCACCGTCCTCGGCCTCATAACCATTTGGGCAGCCCAATCGAACATGCATGCCAAGTAATGCTGATGTTTGCGCCAACGAACGAGCAACGTTGTTGTAGTCGCCTACGTAACACACCGTTTTCCCTGCAAGATCGCCAAGCTGCTGTTGCATGGTCAACACATCGGCCAAACCCTGCAATGGATGCTGTCGATCGCTCAACATATTGACAACTGGCACGCTCGAAGTATTGGCCATTCGCCTCACGATGTTGTGATCAAAAACTCGCGCAGCCAAAATTGCGTGATATCCGCCCATCACTTTTGTGATGTCTTCAACGGTCTCGCGAACGTCTAGACCAACTTCTTCTCCGCGTGTATACACAGGGTGTCCACCCAACTGCACGACAGCCATTTCCATGCTGTGCCGAGTCCTGTTGGAAGGCTTTTCAAAAATGAGAGCCGCGCCGAGACCAGCAAGTGGACGACCCAACGTTTCAACGCTGGCAGTGCTCAGTTGCAGCACCTTACGCAATTGGTCTGCCGACAAATCTGTTGAATTAATAAAGTGACGTAACGTCATGATTTACTCGCAATCTCGGCAAGAACCGAAGTGATGAGTTGTACAGCGGTAGCTATTTCTGAGTCGAGCACCGTAATCGGCGGTGCAAGACGCAGTGCAGTTGCAGTCACTGCATTGGTCACCAGACCACGTTCCAGCAACATTGACTGCGCAATCTTTGCGTCGATTCCAGGTTGCAGCTCTACACCCAACAGTAAACCTCGACCTCGAACCATGACCACTTGCGGCAATTTGGTCAGTGCATCACTCAACAGTTTTCCTTTGGCTTTCGCGACCGACGGTGCATCCATCTCAATCATCACTTTCATGGTTGCTCTGGCTGCCGCAGTTGCAATTGCAGTGCCACTAAATGTGCTTCCGTGGTCACCTGGTTGAAACACTGATGCAACTTCTTTGCGCGCCCAGACTGCGCCGATGGGCATGCCGTTGCCCATCGCCTTGGCGAGGGTCACTACATCGGGCTTGATACCTGCGTGTTCAAATCCAAACCACTGCCCCGTGCGAGCAAAGCCGGTTTGCACCTCATCCATCATGAGCAACACACCACGCTCGGCACACAGTGCGCTCACCGCTTGCAGATACTCAACACTTGCAGGAATTACACCACCCTCGCCTTGCACGCTTTCGAGCAACACTGCAGCGACACTGCCGTCGACTGCTGCATCAAGTGCAGCAAAGTCGCCGAACACAACATGACGGAAACCTTCTGGCATTGGCTGGAATGGTTCGTGCTTCGCGGGTTGTCCAGTTGCGGCAAGCGCGGCCAATGTGCGCCCATGAAAACTTCCAAGAGCACTCACAACTGTGTGGCGCCCTCTTCCACCAAACTTTCGTGCAAGTTTGATCGCCGCCTCAATTGATTCGGCACCAGAGTTACAAAAGAACACTTGTCCGCCACCGCCAAGTAATTTGTCAACCATCACTGCGGCTTCAGTGGCGACCGGGTTAGTAAAGAAATTGCTGACATGCATCAGAGTCGCGGCTTGCTCGCTAATTGCTGCTGTCACCGCCGGGTGACTGTGGCCAAGTGACGTAACAGAAATACCTGAGAGAAAATCTAGATAGTGCTTGCCAGATGCATCCCACAACTCCGTGCCTTGACCTCGCACAAACATGACTTGTGGTGCGCCAAAAACCGGCATGAACGGACAGTGTCCAGAGCTCTGCAAAGACTGCGTCTCCACCAACTGCTTCGCCACATCCGAATCAGCAAAAGCATGAGTGTTGACGTGTGTATTCATCAGTTGCGTGCCTTTACTTGAGAAGGTAATTCGGTGTCTCTCGAAACCATGGTGCCAACACCAGCAATGGTGAATAGCTCGATCAGCAAAACATGAGCGATACGTCCGTCCAAAATATGACAGTCGTGCACCGTCTGTTGCAATGCAGAAACACAACTTTCCATCTTGGGAATCATGCCGCCATCGATTGATCCCGTTTCCAACATTGCAGAAATTTGTGATGCAGTTGCTTTGCGAACGAGGCTGGACGAGTCATCTTTATCCGCACGTAAGCCTTCGATATCAGTCAGATAAATAAGTTTTTCAGCTCCCAAAGCAACCGCAATTGCTGCAGCAGCAGTGTCAGCGTTGACATTGTAAGCCTGACCCGAGGCATCGCAGCCAATAGTTGCCACAACAGGCACTGCATTGTCATTGATGGCCGACAACAACACCGTCGGATCCACATGATGAATGTCGCCAACAAAACCGAGACCTGGATCTCGCTGAGTTACCTGCAAGAGACCTGCATCTTGACCCGACACTCCAACCGCGCGCGCACCGTGCACATTGATGGCAGAAACCAATTGCGGATTGACAGTACCGAGCAACACCATGCTCGCGATCTCAATCGTTTCTTGATCGGTTACGCGCAGACCATTTCGAAATTCTGGCTTCTTGCCTAGTCGTTCCATCAAGGCGCTGATCTGCGGCCCACCGCCATGCACGACTACTGGCTTGATGCCTACAGCGTGCATCAGTGCAATGTCGCGCGCAAACGTACTAGCCGCGTCTACGTCGCTCGATCCAGCAAGTGCATTGCCGCCGTACTTGACAACAACAATTTTTCCGGCAAAACGTTGAATGTACGGCAGTGCCTCACTGAGCATTGAGCCAGTCAATTCATGTGACGATTCCATCAAGGCTCGTACGGTTGTGTCGCTACTCATGGATACATTCCAACTTGACTCAATCCCATCGACTCTTCAATGCCAAGTGCCACGTTGGCTGCCTGCACAGCACCACCCGAAGCTCCCTTAGCGAGATTGTCGAGAGCACTCAACACGACGACATACCCAGTTCGCTGGTCAAATCGAGCAGTGATGTGCACAGAGTTTGTGCCAAGTGTTGCTTTTGTTGAAGGAGGCGTTGGCCTCACAACCACAAATGGTTCACGCTTGTACGAGCGTGCGAGAGATGCAAGTAGCGATGCGGTTGTTGGTGTCGTGCCCGGTATTGGTCGTGCGTAACACGTTGCCAATATTCCACGATTCATCGGCGCAAGATGTGGTGTGAACAAAATTTGAGCACCCGTAACCTGCTCGATCTCCGGCGTATGTCGGTGATCCAGCAAACCGTATGCACTGAAATCCTCGTCAACCGACGTGAACATCGTGTTGTGCTTGAGAGACCTACCTGCGCCACTCACTCCAGATGCCGCATCGACTATCACTCCAGTCGCTTCGATCAATCCCTGACGCACAAGCGGTGCGAGAGCAAGACTCGCCGCCGTCACATAACAACCAGGTGTTGCGATCAATCGTGCACTCTTGAGTTGAGCACGAAACATTTCTGGCAATCCGTAAACAGCTTGCGAAATAAGTTCTGGGCAGGAATGCTCAAAGCCGTACCAAGTTGGATACTGCGTCGGGTCTGTCAGTCGAAACGCGGCTGATAAATCAACAACCAATCGCACCTTGTTGACCAGCTGAGGAACGATTTCCAAAGATGCCTCATGAGGCAGTCCCAAAAACACGACATCACACGCCAACGCCCTGTCGAGATCAAATTCTTCGAACACCAAATTTGGATAAGCACCAGCCAGCGATGGATACAAATTACTCGCCAATGTGCCGGCTTGAGTGTCGCCAGTTGCATACACGACGTCAAATTGCGGATGCTGCGCGCAAATGCGCAGCAGTTCAGCGCCGGTAAATCCGGATGCTCCAATAATGCCTACAGAAAACATATCGCATAATCATACACTGGAGTGCATAACTATGCAACGACCCCTTAGCGCAGTTCTGCGCCCAATTTCTGGGCGGCAGCAATACAACGCTCTCGAGCTTCGGCAATCTCGGTGTCGCCAAGGGTTCGATCTGGAGCCTGGAACCTAAACCTGAAGGCCAAACTACGGGAGCCGTCGGCAACACCCTTACCGCGATAGATATCGAACAGCGCCGCGTCCACTAACAAATTACCCCCTGCCTGGCGAAGGCTCTTGAGCAATGTTCCAGCGGCAACATCCTGCGGCACGACAAATGCCAAGTCGAAGTCACTGGACGGATATTTACTCACAGTTTGAGCAGCCGAAACCTTTGGAGTCTCGCCAAGCACCATCGACAGATTGATTTCAAGACAGGCGACGCGACCCGACACACCGAAATTTGCCAGCACCGTTGGATCGACTTCGCCCACCGCGCCAAGCACAACTTTGCCTCTACGCAGCTGAGCTGAACGCGTGCCATGGAAACCAGCGGGCGCAGCATCTTGAAACAATTGGGCACCAACACCTAGAAATGCAGAAAACTGCGACCACATGTCCATCGCCTTAGTTGCATCGCTCTCGGCAAACACCACGCACAGAACCTCGTGCTCATCGGGCAGTTGCGCGCTTCCCTGTGGGTAGACATGGCCGACCTCGAACAACTTGATGTCATTGGTGCGATGCGACTGGTTGTACGCAATCGCCTGCAACAAACCTGGTCGCAACGATGTGCGCAACACACTTTCTTCAGCCACCAACGGGTTGGCTAAGCGCAGAGCATTATCTTCCGTCAAACCGCAGCGCGCTAGGTCTCCAGGTGCCAAAAATGGATTTGGCATGGCCTCTGACGCACCAAGCGAAAGTACAAAATCTCGAACTATGCGACGCCTCTGCTGCACAGCAGACAGTCGACCATGTACTGGCGATTTAGGAACGACCTTGCCGATTTCATCGAATCCGTAATGGCGAGCGATTTCCTCGATGACATCAATTTCTTGCACACAGTCGGGTCTAAACGATGGAATCGTTACCACAACACTGTTTGACTTGTCTGGTTTTGCAATCTCGAATCCAATTGGTACAAGCAGATCGCGAACACGGGTCACATCTATATCAACGCCAAGAATTCTTCGTATCTGATCAAGTCTCAGCATGGTTGTGCGTGCCTCTTCCGGCAGACCTGAAGTTTTTACGTCAGCACCACCATCATGGACAACCAAATTCGGGCACGTCAGGCTGAGCAGTTGTGCAAATCTTTCAGCTGCAGCTCGAGCACCAAACGCATCAACTCCTCTCTCAAATCGCAACGATGCTTCTGTGCGCAGTCCGAGTCGCGATACTGATGCCGCAATACCCAAAGGTTCAAACCATGCAATTTCGAGCGCAAGCGTCGTAGTTGATTCGCTTATCTGTGATCCTGCCCCACCCATGATTCCAGCTATTCCAACTGGATCATTTTTTGCATCGCAAATAAGTAAATCGTGCGCACTCATGGTTCGCGATACATCGTCAAGCGTGACCAATACTTCGCCCTCATTTGCATGACGCACGATAAATCCACCCGAAACTTTTTCGAGATCGTACGCATGATTGGGTTGATTCATTTCGAGGTTGACCAAGTTGGACACGTCGACAACATTGTTGATTGGTCTCATTCCGGCTCGGCTCAAACGTTGAGCGATCCATGCCGGCGAATCAGTCACAACGACACCAGACATCACGGTGACATTAAAGCGACCGCAGTGATCAGTGGCCCGAATGTCGACAGTGACATCTCGTTTCTTGCCTTTGGACGACGTGGCGCTTTTCTGCGGTTTCGATGACATTTTCAGTGGGAGCTTCAAATGCGCAGCGAGATCGCGTGCAACTCCTAGGTAGCCAGTGCAATCGGGACGATTACGCGTTACATCCAAATCAAAAACCACGTCTTGATCAATACCTAACGCACTAAAAACATCAGTACCCAAAACCAGACCAGCAGGCAAAATCATGATTCCGGTTGCATCTGCTGTAATTCCCAGCTCTGTTCCGGAGCACAGCATTCCCTCACTATCAATACCCAGGATTCCCCGCTGACTGATTACGCGACCGTCCGGCATATTTGTTCCAAGCGTCGCAAGCGGAATGAGGTCGCCTGGCTGCATGTTGAACGCGCCACACCACACGTGTTTTTCAACACCATCGCCTGCGTCAACATATACGCGATGCACTTTTGCTGCGTCAGGGTGACGCTCGGTGCGCAACACTTTGGCTACAACCACGCCCTTCACTGGCAGCCCAACTTGCTCGACACTTTCAACCGCAAGTCCGAGCTTTGTCAGTGATGCCGCAATCGCCTCGATGTCGGTTCCAAAATCAGCAAATTCATTGAGCCATGAATGCAGAATCTTCATGAGAACTGCCTCAAGAAGCGAAGGTCATTGGTGTACATCTCGCGGATATCTTCGACATTGTGGCGCTCTTTTGCCATGCGATCGATACCGAATCCGAACGCGAAGCCCGTGTACTGATCCGGGTCAATGCCACCCGCCCGCAACACATTTGGGTGCACCATTCCGCATCCGCCAAGTTCGATCCAGTCACCATTTGGGCGTTTGATGTCGAACTCCGCTGACGGTTCAGTGAAAGGAAAGAACGATGGTCGAAGTCTGCTCGTGAATTCGCTTCCAAAAAAAGCCTTGGTGAATGACTCAATAATGCCTGCGAGATGCGCAAACGTAATGTCGCGATCAATGACAAGACCTTCGATTTGATGAAACACCGGCATGTGAGTTGCATCAGGTGTGTCACGGCGAAACACTCTGCCCGGCATGATCGCATAAATTGGTGGTTCCCAACTTTGCATCACACGTATCTGTACTGGTGAAGTATGCGTGCGCAATAGCACCGTGTTGGCTTCATGCTCACTCGAAAACGGTTCGATAAACATCGTGTCAAACTCACTGCGTGCGGGATGTGTGCGCGGCATATTGAGGGCTTCGAAATTGTAAAAATCCGTCTCCACCTCTGGTCCTTCGGCAACCTGGAAACCCAGTCCGATAAACACGTCTTCAAGCCTCTGCATCGCTTGTGTCACGATGTGCGAATACCCGCGACGGTTAGCAGTTGCAAACTCGGTGAGATCCAACGACTCACTAGCCACTTGGGCTGCACGTTCTTGCACCAAAAATTCTGCGATTCGTTGCTGCAAAGCCGTTTCAACTTGCTGCACACCCTCATTGATCACTTGCCCAGCATTTTTGCGGGCCTCGGGATCTTGAATCTTGCCAAGTGAAGCGCGCAAAGTGTTGAGCGTGCTCTTTTTGCCAGAGAGTTCGCTGCCAATTTTTGTCAACATTGCTGCGTCAGTTGCACTCGCAATTTGAGCCAAAGCAGCCAAACGGGCTGCTTCTACCTGGGTGCCTACATCAGAAGTTGCGTCACTTGACATACAACAAACACTTTACTCGTTAGAGGCTGCGTGATCCCGTTGTTTAGCCACTTCGAAACACACGAGAGTGGCAGCCATCGCAACATTGAGACTCTCACTTCGACCTCTGTGTGGAACCATTACCCATTGATCAATGTTGCTTGAGTCGACCAATCCATGAGCTTCGTTACCAACGACAATTGCAACGCGATCCGTGAAATCCGCCGAGGTGTAGTCAATACTTCCCTCTTGATCGTGGGACGATGTTCCTATGACGCGGAAACCCGCAGCTTGCAATTTGTAGGTTTTGACGTCCTCAATGATGGGCACATAGAACATCGACCCAGCAGACGCACGAACCACTTTGGGATTAAAGGCCTCAACCGTTCCCGGAGTGAGGACTACTGCTGATGCACCTGCGGCTTCTGCCGAACGAAAGATGGTGCCGAGATTTCCGGGGTCAGATATGCCATCGGCAACGACAACCCACTGGGCGGCTGTTATCGAATCGATGCCAAACGTTCGACGTCGGACAATGGCAATAACAGGTTGCGGTGAAGTTGTTGAGGCAACTCGTTCGAGAACACCGTTTTCAAGAATGTGTACCGGTGTATCGCTACCCAACACTGCCATTCCATTTGGCGCAACAAACTGTTCTTCAACATGCCAACCAGCACTGATCGCTTCGGCGATCAGCGTTGGACCTTCAACTACAAAACAACCTTCTTCGATCCGCTCACTACGCCGACTTGCAAGTCGACGTAATCGTTGTACGCGCGGATGTGTAAAGCCGAGTCGGGTCTCGCTCAGACGAGCGCCCCTCTTGCGGTTTCAACTAGGGCTTTGAAAGCGGCTTCGTCATGCACTGCGAGGTCGGCCATGATCTTGCGATCGACGACAACGCCTGCCTTTGACAATCCTGCAATCAAACGGCTGTATGTGAAGTCGTTTTGGCGACAGCCAGCATTGATGCGAGCAATCCACAAACTGCGGAACTCACCCTTCTTTGCGCGGCGGTCACGAAACGCATACTGACCGGAGTGGAGAACTTGCTCGTTGGCTGAACGGAATGTGCGGCTGCGATCGCCGTAGTAACCCTTTGCCTTTTCGAGAATTGCTTTGTGTTTCTTTCTTGCATGTACTGCTCTTTTTACGCGTGCCATGTTAAAAACCTTTCGTCAAGTTGTCTTATCGTCGAACTTCTAATGAACTGAAATCTCTAGCGCATGCCCAAGAGGCGCTTAATGCGCTTGACATCACCAGAATGAACGTCTACTGAACCATCGAGACGACGCGTACGTGTTGAAGCCTTGTGCTCGAACAAGTGCTGACGCATCGATTGCTGACGGCGCAATTTGCCGGTTCCAGTCGTCTTAAAACGCTTGGCCGTGGTCTTTGATGTTTTCATCTTTGGCATTGTGTGTCTCCTGTTGTTTCTGTCGAGATTGTTGTGGTTAAGAAATTATTCGGCTGCTGCTTCAGGTATGACTTCGGCTTGTGGAGCCGGTGCTGGTGCTGATGCAGCTGGCTTATTAGTTGGTTTCTTTGCCGCTGCCTTCTTTTCTGGTGAGAGCACCATCGTCATATTTCGGCCTTCAAGTCTCGCCATGGTGTCCACGCGAGCCAATTGACCCAAATCTTCGATAACGGCATCGAGAATTTTCGTTCCCAACTCCGGGTGAGCCATTTCACGACCTCTGAACTGCAAGGTGACTTTGACCTTGTGACCTTCCTCGAGAAACTCGTGGATGTGGCGCACTTTGGTATTGAAGTCACCCTTGCCGATCTTTGGCTTGAACTTCACCTCTTTCATCGTGATCTGAATCGTCTTCTTGCGCGATTCCTTGATTCGTTGCGCTTCTTCATAACGGAACTTTCCGTAGTCCATAATGCGACATACGGGCGGGTCTGCTTGAGCTGCTACTTCAACGAGATCAAGTTCTGCCTTGGCTGCTCTTTCGAGTGCTTCGACAATTGATACGACT
>WLPO01000051.1 GCA_009698745.1 Actinomycetota bacterium | reverse complement strand
GACGACTACAACAACTGTTACTGGTTTAACGAATGGCTCGACATACATTTTCAAAGTTGCTGCTGTGAACAGTGTTGGCACTGGTGCATATTCGACATCCTCCACTGGAGTGCTAGTTGCAGGTGTGCCGGGTGCTCCGACTTCGGTTGTGGGTGTGTCTGGTGATACTCAAGTTTCGTTGTCGTGGACTGCTCCTTCGTCTAATGGTGGCGAGTCAATCACTGATTATGTGGTGCAGTATTCGTCGAACTCAGGAATCAGTTGGTCAACGTTTACTGATGGAACGTCAACGACGACTACAGCAACTGTTACTGGTTTAACGAACGGCTCGTCATACACATTTAGGGTTTCAGCAGTCAATGATCATGGATCTGGGAATTATTCTGAAGTATCAATATCATCAGCGCCGCACGCTAATTCGTGGACATCTGTGCACATCGTGGGCGTAATGGATATCCCAATCACCATTGATGCATCAGCAACGTTGGAGATATTTACTCGAACGCACTACGCCAACGTCTGGGAAGGTGAGTCCACTACGGAATGTGGCACCAATGCAGCTGACTCATACATATATTTGTTGGACTCATCTGACGGAGTACTTGCATCTGATGATGACAACGGTATGAATAGAACCATTGATGGAGTCGTTACCCCCTGCAACTACTACGCGTCGTACATCAGTGTCGACGTTTCGGCCGGGTCATACAAAATTCGAGCATCAAATTACTCCACTGCTATTGGATGGGCAATCACCGGAGATCCTTATGATCTGGAATATCGAATCGTCTATCCCTGAAGTCGTGTGGCAAGCATGGCTGCAATTTCTGGAGGCATGAAGTTATTTTCAGTTGTCGTATCCGCCTCAACAAGTTCGACTAGGCGGTTACATACGTCAACAGGGTCAAGTTGTCCTGTTGTGACCATCGAACCAACAATGCGCATCAGTTCAGCCGCTGGCGCATTGACGGCCTTGTCATCAAACCACTCCCACATTGAGTTTGCCATGCGGTCGTTGAAACCAGTGTTGTAAGGGCCAGGGTTGATCAGCGTTACGTCAATTCCTTGACCCGCGATCTCTGCACGCAATGCCTTGCCCATTGCTTCGAGGGCATGCTTGGTCATTGAGTACGGGCCAAACGATGGTCCAGACATAACACCAGCAACTGACGACATGATGATGATGCGTCCACTACCACGAGCAACCATTTGTGGCAGGACTGCCTGCGTTATTGCGAGTGTGCCAAAAACGTTGACTTCAAAAAGATGGCGCACGCGTTCGATTGGAACATCGGCGATAGGACCGGTTTGCCCTGCTCCTGCGTTATTGATGAGCACGTCGATATTGATTTTCTCAACTTGGGCGATATCTCCCGGATTCGTGATATCCAGTTTGATGACTTCCAATTCTGGAGCTTCTTTGCGGAGTTCTGTCGCCTGATCTTGTGTCTCGGTAGTTGCAATTACTTTGTGTCCCTTTGCGGCAAGTGCCACCGCGGTACCTTTTCCAAAACCTGACCCTGCACCAGTGATAAATACTGATTTGCTCATGCGATGTTTCTCCGTTGAGATATTGTTGCTGACTATGACTCAACTCACGGTAATAGATGAAAGTGGTTCGCACGCATTTGCTCATGTGGGCTTTGGAGAGATGGGTGTAGGTGCGAAAGAATTTGCTAGCGCCACCGGCTGGACGTTGAAAGCCGAGGGTTTGTGCAAGGGCGAGATCTGTGTGCCAGTGCGAAACTCGGCTGCCATGAGCAATGGAGAGGCAATAGATGTGGCGGAGTTTGTTCGCGTAACGGGACGCAGCATGGTCGTCGATGCGTCTCGCAACATAGTGGCCATGGGAGAGCAGGCTTCGAGTAGGGCAACTGCGATGGCAACACTTGACGCGTCTAGTTTTACGCTTCCCGATATCAATGGCAATTTGGTTTCACTCAGCGATTTCGCAAAGCGCAAAAAACTGTTACTTGCGTGGTCGAGTTGGTGAGGCTGTCGCTACGAGCTGCCGGTCTGGCAGCAACTCGCAACTGAATTAGCAGACACTGGTTTTACAATTATTGCCGTCGCACTCGATGCAGATGTGCAAGCGGTGAAGGAGTGGGCAACGAAAGAGCCGTTGTCATACCCAGTTCTTATCGACACGATGCACATTGTTGCTGATCTGTACGGAATTGTGAACGTGCCAGCCGCACTGTGGATAGATGAGAACGACAAGATTGTGCGTCCTGCAGACAGCACTCCAGCCAGTGATATGTGGCGGTCTTTTAGTGGAGTCGACTCTGCAGTGCATCATGAATTGCTTCGTAGATGGGTTCGTCACGATGAACTGACTATGGATGCCGATGAAGTGCGTTCGTTTCAGGTGTTGCCCACTAGCGAAGTTCAGCAAGCGCGTTTGCACCGACGAATTGCCGTTGTGCTGCGCGAGCAAGGCGACGAAGATGGTGCGCTTGAGCACATGGACAAAGCCGAGCAACTTGCACCGCATGATTGGACAATCAGGCGTGGCAATATGCCACTTCGTGGCGTCGATCCATTCGGCGAGAAATTTATGGAATTCGTCGGCGAGTGGAGTGCGGCTGGAAGCCCAGGTTTCAAGCTGGGGACAGGACGAGAAAAGTAGCAACGAGTGCCAAGTCTCCGTAATGGGGACTACCTTCATCGTAAATTTGCACTTCGCTAAACGTTGGCGTGCCGATGATGTGATTGTCAGTTGCCATCTCAAGAGCTGCGCTAAACCCATTGGCACTGAAGTGCTCTTTGTTGATACCGACCACCATCAGCCCACCGGGTCGTACGGCACTGAACACATTGATCAGTGCGTTAGGCCCTAGATGCCCGTGGGTAAATGTGCCAGCCGAGATTGCTACGTCATATTTTGTTTTGGCGAACGAGATTGGTTTGGTGAGATCGACTTCAAAAAGATTGCGATATACGAGATCCCTACTTAAACGCAATTTTGTGGATGCAACATGAAGCATTTCGGGTGAGATATCGACACCGTCAATAATGCTTTTCGTAAGCGAATCAGCAAGACAAGTGCCGACGATGCCTGTACCACAACCGATATCAAGAACTGTGGTGGGTGAATCTTCGTCAACAAGTTGAGCACAGATTGCTGCAATGGTTTTTGGGTAGATGTACTTATTGCGTTGAGCGAAGTCGGCGTCATATGTTGAAGCCCAGTTTCGATACAAGTTCTTATTGTCTTCTGGAGTTTCAAGCGCATAAGCATCATCCAGATTGATGATTGACTCGTCGTTATCTCGCATGGCTGTGCCCCTATATAGAAGAACTTGCTGTATGTTATGCCTGTTTCAATACCGCGGATCAACCGCTAAATAACTAACATCACTAGTTATGAACTCAACCCCGCAAGTACTTGGACTCACCGCTCTCTGCATCATTGCAATGATGTTGACTCTCTGGGTAGTGAGTCTCATCAAGAAGGATGCGTCCATAGTCGACATATTTTGGGGACTGGGGTTTGTGATGGTCGGTTGGGCGTCATGGCAATTGTCTGATGCCAATTCTCAGCGCGGCACAGTGCTTGCCGTGCTCACAACTTTGTGGGGCGTGCGACTGGGTGGCTACTTGTGGTGGCGAAATCATGGCAAGGGTGAAGATTTTCGTTACCAGGCGATGCGCCGACACTACGGCTCAAAGTTTGCTGTAAAGAGTTTGTTCATTGTGTTTGGTTTGCAAGGCGCACTGATGTGGATCGTTTCATTGCCGGTTCAACTAGGGCAGATGACCAACGATGCGAAAATCGGTGTTGTCGGATTGGTTGGCATCGCAGTGTGGGCTGTTGGATTGCTCTTCGAATCAGTTGGCGATGTTCAATTGGCTCGCTTCAAGGCGGACAGTGCCAATGCAGGGAAAGTAATGGATAAAGGTCTTTGGAAATTTACACGCCACCCGAATTATTTTGGTGATGCTTGCGCATGGTGGGGAATAGCTCTCATCGCGGCGGAAGCACGAGTCGGCATGTTCGGAATCATTGGTGCGTTGGTGATGAACATCTTGCTACTGAAATATTCGGGAGTTCCTATTCTTGAAAAGTCAATCAACAAGCGTCGACCTGGATACGAGGAGTATCAGAGGCGGACTAGTTCGTTTATTCCAAGGATGCCTAAGAAATAGTTGCTATGAGCTTTTGCCGCGAAGCTTGTTCCACGCGCCAAACGTATCGAGCGAAGCAATAGTCGAGCCCATTGACTCTGGTGGCACAGGATGACTGATCAAGAAGCCCTGGGCTTTGGAACACTGCATCTCAGCAAGAATTTGCAACTGTTGAACGCTCTCAATGCCCTCTGCAACCATGTCTAGGCCAAGCGAGTCACCCATTGCGATAATTGTGCGCACGAGCGAGCGAGCGCTTTCATCTTGCGCAACGCCGCTTACAAACGACTTATCAATTTTGAGTCGTTGAATCGGAAACTTCTGCAAAAGTGAGAGGCTTGAGTAACCAGTACCAAAGTCATCAATAGCAATACGAACTCCAAGATCGCACAATGCGTTGAGGGCATCGAGCGCTTGCTCTGGCTGAGTGATCATGACGCTCTCGGTTACTTCGAGCCACAGTTGTTCTGGTGGAACGTGCGCGCGAAGCAATGCTTCGTTCACAACTGCAACAAAGTTTGGGTCGTGTAGCTGTCGCGGTGACACGTTGACCGACATGGTTGCATCACTGCGGCATATGCCCTGTGTAATCCAACCACGTAAATGTGTGAGCGCTTCGAGCAACGCCCAAGCACCGAGAGGCACGATGGTTCCTGTTTCTTCGGCGATGGGTATGAACTCTGCTGGAGAAATCATCGTTCCGTCATCACGCTGCCAACGCATCAGCGCTTCGAATCCAACAACGTCACCCATGTCGATGTCGACAATTGGTTGATGTACAAGACGTAGTTCGCGACGCTCTAGCGCACGGTAAAGCGCGGTTTCTATCGCCAGTCTCTGTGTGACTCGTTCGAGCATTGATTCGTCAAATACGGCAACGCAATTGCGGCCAGCATCTTTGGCGCGGTACATGGCCGTGTCTGCATGGCGCAAAAGGTCGTCGGCCGTTGACGTAATGGATGGGTGATACGACGAAACACCAATAGACGCAGACACGAATACGTCGCCTTGACGAAGGCTGAGTGGCTCGTGAAAACTTTCGAGTACTCGGTCGGCGAGTTGCATTGCATCACTTGAATCTTGAGTGTCTGGATCGAGCACAACAAATTCGTCGCCAGAAATGCGACCGACTACGCAACGGTGGGGAAGGGCATTGCGTAATCGTTGTGAAACTGCGACGAGCACCGCATCACCGGCTTGATGACCCAATGAATCGTTTATGTTCTTAAAGCGATCGACGTCGATGAACAGTACGGTCGGTTTGCGTCCTTCTGCCCAAGCGGTGAGAAGAGAGTTGTTGACGAATGTGAGCATCAAACTGCGGTTCGGCAATCCGGTAAGTGCATCAGTTTGTGCCGATTCAATGAGCTGGTGTTGTGTCGCAGCGTTGGCTCGCACCGAATGAATAACCCGAGATGTCACTGCTGCAGTGAGCACAAAAATTGAGATGGTCTGTACGGCTCGATCAGTTGCATCCACGGGATTAGTGAGGGCAAGAACAACTACAGGAAGAATGAGTGCCGCAGTAGTGACTATCAGTCTTCCCATGAGCGGACGCAGTGTCAGTATCGGCCCGCGTTCAGTCAGTGTTGAGATGGACGGATGAACGAAAGCTGCAGATGCGAGAAACAGGCCCAAAATATATGCAGTAGAAGAGTACGCAGAGGTGACGTCAATGCGACCAGCGTCGTTAGCTGCATATAAAAAATCACCGAGCAACGTAAAAGTGATCGCACCAGCAACCAGCCAGACAGATGCGCTTCTTGTCGAGTCTCCAAACAACAGCGTTGCAAGTGTAAACAACACAATCGCACTAATGCCGAGTGTTGAGCCCTGAATAACCGAGATGAGCGGAGTGATGCTTTGCGTTCCGATCGTCGGTTGCAACAACACGGTCCAAATGAAGAACCAAGCACCAAGGGCAACAATGAGTCCGTCAGCGAGCACCGAAAGTGGATCACTACCTAAACGGCTGCTCACGATAAAAAGCAATCCACTAGCGAGCAAGAGCTGCACAACGAGAAACAGAGATTCAGGAATCGCTTGCAGGTTTGGTTGCGCGGTGAATGTGCCGTCAAAAATTTGAGCAATAGCCGAACAGAAAACGATTAATAACAAGACAGGCCAAACAGCACGATTGGGCTTATTGACTCGCACGGCAAACACAAGAGCGATTGCAAGTTGCACGGTGGCTACGAGGTAGAGCTTGTTGCTCAGTGCAACAGAATTGACCAGCGCATTAGTGATGGCCAGGAGAACCCCGACCCCGATTAGACCGAATGAAATTCGTGCAATTGGCGCGGCTTTCACTGGCAAAACGGTACTACATCCCGATTTTGTCTGTATGGATGGGTTATCCTTGGTGCAGGCGGAGAAGTTGGGTCGTCGCTTTGCGGCGCCCCCTAACACACGTGTTGTAAAGGACCCGCCCGAATGTTTGTGACTCGTCACTCTCCAGTGACTGACCCAACGTTAAAGGATCAGCTGTGGACGCTGTATTCGCGCGCATACCTTCGCACGGCTGAAGACTCGGTCACCCACGAGATGCTCGATCGTCTGGAGTTCAATGATCAGTTGACCGACCCAACGAATCGTGCCTGGGTGGTGTGGGAAGACTCGATGCCGGTAGCGATGACGCTGGTGGCCACCGATGTGAAGCAAACACGTTGGCTCAGTGAGCAATACTTTAAACGCAATTTTCCAGAGAAGTTCAAAGCAGGCCTTGTGCATTACGTGGTGTGGGCAGTTGTGGACCCGAGTTATGTGGTGCGCGGTGCCAGTATTTTTATGGCACGCCAGGCGATGGCGGTCGAAGCGCGTGAAGGTGCGCTACTGGTGTTCGATATGCCAGAGGATAATCAGCCGAATGCAACCGGTGGGGCTGCAGAACTGATGCGACGAATGGCGCGCATGGTGGGCGAAGCACAGTTACTGCCTCTCACAGTTCAGCGCTACTACGCGCTTGATTTTCAATCGGCTCACACCCCAAAAACCTCAGAACTGAGCGAATTGGAAGAGTCCCAAGCATTGGCAGTGCAGCACAAACGATAATTCGCTTATTGCGCTAGATTTACAGGGTCATGAATCTGATTTGCAGCCGCTCTGCATGAACCTTCGATGAGCGTATCCAACCTGTCTGCATCAACCGTTTCGTTCGTCGTTTCAGGTGCTCACTTGATGTCAGGTCTCCTCGGCGAACGCGACGAGCACCTGCGATACATCGAAGATGAGTTTCCAAGTTGCGCAATTCATGTGCGAGGCAATGAGATTTCTATTAGTGGTGCTGACGCAACCCTGGTGAGCAAACTGTTTGAAGAACTTACCGAGCTTCTGCAACGGGGTGAGAACTTAGATAGATCGGTGGTGATTCGTTCCATCGTGATGGTGCGGGCCAATCAAAGCCCAAGTCGTATTTTGACCGAAGAGATTTTGCGTACGACCGGTGGGCGAGTGATACGCGCAAAAACCGCAGGGCAACGCAGGTATGTAGAGGCCATACGTGACAATGTCGTGACTTTTGGTGTTGGACCAGCAGGCACCGGAAAAAGCTGGCTTGCAGTAGCGATGGCGGTCGAGGCATTGCAGATGAAGCGAGTGCAACGAATAATTCTCACGCGTCCAGCTGTTGAGGCCGGAGAACGTTTGGGTTTCTTGCCAGGAGATCTCGCTGCCAAGATTGACCCATATCTACGTCCTTTGTATGACGCAATGCATGACATGGTTGGAGCAGAGCAGGCAAAGTTGTTTCTTGAGCGTCAAGTCGTTGAAGTTGCTCCGTTGGCATTTATGCGCGGACGCACTCTCAACAACAGTTTCGTGATCTTGGACGAAGCACAAAATACTACGCCCGAGCAGATGAAGATGTTTCTGACACGTATTGGCTTTGGCACAAAAGTTGTAGTTACTGGAGACACGACACAGGTTGATGTGCCGGATGGTCGCAGCGGACTTTTGGGACTAGAACGTGTTTTGACTGATATTCCCGATTTGGCTTTTGTTCATTTGGATGCAACCGATGTGGTGCGTCACCGCATTGTCGCTGACATCGTTGCAGCATATGAAAGTGTGACGAATGCTCGCATCAATTCAGATACAAGCTGGAAAAAGCGTGATGGCTGAGACTCGTCCAGGCGTATCAAAACCGCGACGCACCGGCGGAGACGGAAACCCAGAAGTTTTCTGTGCAGATGAGCAAGTTGCTGTTGCTGTTGACTTGAGTAGATGGCAAACATTGGCTCTTGATGTTTTGGAAGCGGAGGGAGTGCGAGGCGCGGCCGAACTGACTGTTGTCTTTGTGGACGAAGAAACTATGCAGCAATTAAACGCTCAGTACATGGGCAACAACTATGCAACTGATGTGCTCGCATTTCCACTCGATGCTGTTGAGGCGACGCGTACACCAGGTCCTGGCGCACTCACCAAGGGTCCGGACAAGAACGAGTTTGATATTGCAGACCTTCCGTTGCTGCTTGGAGATGTAGTGATTTGCCCCGCTGTGGCAGTGAAGCAGGCTCCGGTACATGCTGGCAATGAAATTGACGAGATGGCATTGTTGTTAGTGCACGGAATTTTGCACGTGCTTGGCAATGACCACGACAATCCTGACGCCGCAATAAAGATGCAGGCGCTGGAGCGTAAACATCTTGAGGCATTCCATTGGCATGGTTCTGCACCAACCAATTTTCGACATGTGCCCGAGGTGAAGCAATGAATTTGATTATCGCAAAAGCACCGTCGACGCTAGATCTCTGGATGTTGCTTGTGATTGTGGTGCTGTTGTTTGTCATGATCTTTCTGTCACTTGCCGAAATGAGCATGTCGCAAATGACTAAACCGCGAGCTGCAGCACTTGCCGAAAAGGGTGTTAAATCTGGCAAGGCACTTGTGCGATTGGCTGCCGCGCCAGCCATGTGGGTCAACCCATTACTGCTTCTGATCAATGTTTCGCAAACGGTGCAGGCAACGCTGACTGGCATAGTTGCCAATGATTTGTTTGGCCCTGCTGGTGTAGCGGTTGGTGTTGCGCTCAACGTTGTTTTGTTTTTCGTGCTCGCTGAGGCCGTGCCAAAAACGTACGCGTTGCTCAACCCAATTAAGGGCGCAACGATTACAGCGCGTCCAACCGAATTCATTGTGCGATTTTGGCCATTGCGCATTACGTCTGGACTCTTGATTCGATTAACGAACGTCATCGTGAAGGGCAAGGGCCTTGCGCAAGGCCCGTTTATCGGTGAGCAAGAATTTTTGGGGATTGTTGAAGCCGCTGCGCAAGACAGCGTGATTGAGCATGAAGAACGCGAACTCATTGAGTCAGTGATTGAGTTTGGCGACACAATGGTGCGCGAAATCATGGTGCCACGTCATGATGTGGTTTTTCTTGACGATGATATGACTGTCACTGCTGCACTCGACAAAGCAGTTGTCGAAGGCTTTAGTCGATTGCCGGTATTCAGAAAAGATGACGATGACGTGGATGACGTTGTCGGAATTGTTTACGTAAAAGATCTAGTGATTGCAGAACGTTCAGGTAATGGGGCGAAAATATTGCGCGACTTGGTGCGCACGGTAGAGGTAGTACCAGAAACCAAACTGGTTGCAGATTTAATGCGCGGAATGCAAGCTAAGAAGTTTCACATGGTGATCGTTGCGGATGAATATGGCAGTGTCACTGGCCTCGCGACATTGGAGGACTGCCTAGAAGAGTTGGTTGGCGAAATCGTCGACGAACACGATGACGAGGATGACTCGCTCAGAGTTCTTCCCAACGGAGATTTACTCGTTGATGGTTCGATGCCAATTGGACGCTTGAACGATGAAATTTCCACGAACATACCCGAGACGGAGTACGACACCATTGGTGGCTTCATCTTCGGAATGCTCGGTCGAGTACCCGTGATTGGCGACTCTGTCGAGCATCAAGGCTGGAAGTTTTCGACCGAAGAGTTGGATGGCAGACGAGTGCAGAAAGTACGAGTCAGCACCATTACTGAATGACGGCTAATGTCGCCGACATGGAAATTTCACTCGAAGGCAAAGTCGCATTAGTTACCGGTGCCTCGCGCGGCATAGGTAAAGCTATTGCGAAGTCATACGT
>WLPO01000050.1 GCA_009698745.1 Actinomycetota bacterium | reverse complement strand
GGGCGAGCCAGCAAGCGCGATTTCGCATCGTGTTGATGTGAGAGAGTATTCAGACCTCAAGCGCAAAGCAATTTCTTGTCATGCAAGCCAAATAACTGACACAAATTTTCTTGGCAATATGAGCCCAGAGATCTTCCAGATGACGTTTGGCCACGAATGGTTTACGAAGAAAGGCGAGAGCGGTCCTCCGCGAGACGCCTGGCTCTTTGACTAATGACTCGTATATATATGGTTCGCCATGGTCGAGCATCGGCGGGCTGGGACACAGCACTCGATCCAGGTTTGGATGAACTGGGACACGCACAAGCGCGGGAAGCAGCAGTTGAGATGCAGTCTCTGCAACTCGGCAACATCATCACGAGTCCACTTCTGCGTTGCCAACAAACATCTGAACCATTGGCGCAGATGTGGAAAGTAGTGCCACAGGTATGTGCCGAGGTTTCGGAAATACCTTCACCAAATGGTGTTGCAATGAGTGACCGCATTGTTTGGCTACGTCAAGCGATGCAAGGAACATGGAGCGATCTCGGATCTAACTATGTTGCGTATCGAGACTGCATCACCGAGTTTGTCCGAGACATTCAAAATGACACCGTGATTTTCAGTCACTTCATTGCGATCAATGCCGTGATCGGAGGAGTGCTGGGTGACGATCGGCTCGTGATCCGCAGCCTTGATAATTGTTCGGTCACGATTTTTGAGCGCGATACAAATGGAAAACTTTCTCTCGTGCAGGGTGGCCACGAGGCCGACACGCTGATCCGCTAGATTCAAAGAGTCATGGACGCAACGACATTGCTCAATCTGCACACGAGTTGGGCATGGGTTGTGATTATCGGAAATGCGCTCGCAGGCATTTGGTCCTTGAGCGCACATAAAGTTGTCGCGCTGCGAAGTCGCGCTTTGTGGTGGTTTACGGCATTCACTCAGCTCAGTGTGTTTATCCAAGTCATTCTTGGCGTCATCATGGTCAATCGAGACAAGCGTGAGTTTCCGCAGTTTCACGCGTTCTATGGCTTCGTCGCGATTATCGCGATTGCAATTATTTATTCATACCGCGCACAGTTGAAGAGCCGCGTGTACTTGTTGTACGGATTCGGAGGCCTGTTTTTGATGGGGTTGGCTATCCGCGCAATGCTCGTCGGCCAAGCCGCCTAATTTTTTAGTTAGGCGAGTGCTGCTTCGAGTGCGTCGAGTGACGCGCCGAGTTGTTGCGGCAAACGATCACCAAACGCTGCGTAGTGCTCGCGAATTTGAGGCACCGCTTCACGCCAGCCGTCATTGTCAACACTGAGCAACACCTGCATGTCGGCTTCGCTCACGTTAAGACCATTGATGTCGAGAGTTCCTGGCGCCGGCAGGAAGCCAATTGCGCTTTTGTCTGCTCCAACTTGACCATCGGTGCGCTCGAAGACCCACTTGAGCACGCGACTGTTTTCGCCGTAGCCAGGCCACATGAAACGGCCATCTTCATCGCGACGGAACCAATTGACGAAAAAGATTTGCGGCAATTTGCTTGCTTCGGTTTTTGTGCCGATTGAGAGCCAATGCTTGAAGTAGTCGGCCATGTTGTAACCGCAGAATGGAAGCATCGCCATTGGGTCAAAACGCAATTTGCCAACTGTGCCACCGGCTGCCGCTGTTGTTTCTGAAGCCATGATCGAACCCAAGAACACACCGTGATTCCAGTCGAATGCCTGGGTGACAAGTGGAACCGTGGTGCGTCGGCGACCGCCAAAGAGAATTGCCGAGATTGGAACACCAGCAGGGTCTTGCCACTCTGGTGCAATAGATGGACACTGCGCAGCAGGCGCAGTAAATCGTGCGTTTGGATGCGCAGCAGGAGTTTCTGATTCTGATGTCCAAGGTTGGTTGCGCCAGTCTGTTGCTCGTGCAGGCTTAGCGTCCGTCATACCTTCCCACCACACGTCTCCGTCTGGAGTAAGCGCGGTGTTTGTGTAAATGCTGTTGCCCCACAGCGTGTGCATTGCATTGGCATTGGTGTCGTATCCAGTGCCTGGTGCAACGCCAAAGAATCCGGCTTCCGGATTGATTGCATACAACTGGCCATCGGGTCCAAACTTCATCCAGCAAATGTCATCACCAATGGTTTCGGCTTTCCAACCTGGGATTGTTGGAACGAGCATTGCAAGATTGGTTTTTCCGCATGCTGAAGGAAACGCTGCAGCGATGTATTTATGCGCACCCTCTGGGTTGGTGAGTTTGAGAATGAGCATGTGCTCGGCCAGCCAGCCGTCGTCGCGTGCCATCACACTTGCGATGCGCAGAGCAAAGCACTTCTTGCCCAGCAATGCATTGCCACCGTAACCCGAGCCATAGCTCCAGATCTCGCGAGTGTCGGGGAAGTGTGCGATGTATTTGTTGTCTGGATTGCATGGCCACGCTGAATCTTTTTGGCCAGCCTCAAGAGGAGCGCCAACAGAATGCAAGCAAGGAACCCACTGATTGTTGCCGAGCGCATCGAGTGCACCTTGGCCCATGCGTGTCATGATGCGCATGCTCACTGCAACGTATGCGCTGTCGGTGAGTTGCACACCAATGTGCGCAATGGGAGAACCGAGTGGACCCATTGAGAATGGAACGACATACATCATGCGTCCACGCATCGCGCCGGCATACAAAGCTTTCAACTCTGCGCGCATCTCTGATGGTTCGCGCCAGTTGTTGTTTGGTCCTGCATCTACTTTGTTGGTTGAGCAAATGAATGTGCGGTCTTCTACGCGCGCAACGTCAGCTGGGTCTGAGTGTGCCCAATACGAATTAGGTCGCTTGTTTTCGTCGAGTTTGGTAAATGTGCCGGCGAGAACAAGGTCTTCACACAGATCGTCGTATTCTTTTTGGCTACCGTCGCACCAATACACATCATCGGGTTGCAAAATGTCGGCCCACTCGGCCACCCATTTTTTGAGTGCAACGTTGTTTGATTTGCCGCTCAATGTCCTGGTGTCTCCATGTCGCGCTCTGATCCAAGGCGCAACTTCGTGGCACGACCTCCGCCGTCAACTTCAAACAGCACGCGCTGACCTTGGCGAAGCATGCGAAAAATTGAACCGTCAAGTGCGCCGGGAGCAAGTTCGTAATCTGCCAAGTCGCTGTCGCACATAACGACGCCATCGCCACTTGCAGGGTCGTATGCCTTGATCACACCTTGCATCTTGAGCCTCCAGGTTTAGCGAAACAAACTGCGCCAAATTTACCAGCCGATTGCCCGGTGGCATTCATCCGCTCGGGCAGTATTACTCGATGTGATGAAGGTCATCAGAGGCTGAGATTGTGCCGTATCTGTAGGCGTATAAGTCGCTGTTTCGGGCTTTTGAGCCCTAAATCTGTACGATTTGTCAATGCCCGTTCTGGAGGTCTTTGGGGCCGAGGCCCTACGCGACACAGTGATCACCTTCCGTGACACCATGAAGCGTCACGCCGCGGGAATCAACTTACTCAATGTGTACCCAGTGCCCGATGGCGATACGGGTACAAATATGTCCCGCACGCTCGATGCTGTTGTTACAGAACTTGAGACTGCAGATCATGCACTCGAGCCAACATGTGAGGCAATTAGTCACGGATCACTGATGGGCGCGCGCGGCAATAGCGGTGTGATCTTGAGCCAAATCTTGCGCGGACTTGTCACCACGTTGCGCACGGCAACACCTGGCAGCGCTACAAAAGTCGCTGCAGCTCTCAAAGCCGCAAGCGTTGCTTCGTACGAAGCAGTGCTCAAACCAATTGAAGGAACGATTCTCACTGTTGTTCGCGAAACTGCAGATGCTGCCCAACGCGCGGCCTCCGATGGAGCAACACTTGCAGCGATGTTGCATGTCGCTCGCGCTGCAGGACGTACAGCACTTGCAAATACACCAGAGCAACTACCGGTGTTGAAAGACGCTGGAGTGGTCGACGCTGGCGGTGCCGGGTTTATGTTGTTGATGGATGCCGCACTGCATGTTGTTGACGGTGAGCCACTGCCAGAACCAAGTGAAGCAAGTGGTCCGAGCCAAGAGCAACTTGAAGCAGTGTCGCATCGCGCCTCAACAAGTGGCGAAGTGGATGTCAGTGAGTTGCGTTATGAAGTGATGTTTTTGCTCAACATCGATGATGCCAAATCAAAAGAATTTATGCAGGCGTGGGGAAAAATTGGGGATTCGATAGTTGTCGTCGGTGGCGATGGGCTTTACAACTGCCATGTTCACACCAACGACATCGGCGCAGCAATAGAAGCGCCACTCGAGTTGGGCGGCAAGCCTTTCAAGATTCGTGTCACCGACCTCTTTGAAGAAATGGAAGAGGAGCATGCCCAGCGCGAGGCGCAGATGGGTGCTGTGGCTAAGCGGCCAAGTGCGGTGTCTGCATTGCCGGCTGTTGAGTGTGCGGTCGTCGCAATTTGCAGCGGTGATGGATTGGCCGAGTTGTTTGGACAGATGGGCGTGCAAGGTGTGGTCACCGGTGGACAGACTCTCAATCCATCAACTGCCGAGTTGCTGGACGCGGTCGAACACATGAATTCGCAGCAAGTGATTATTTTGCCAAATAACAAAAACATCATTCCAGTTGCCAATCAAGTGAATGCACTAACAAAAAAAGAAGTGCGCGTGGTGCCAACTTGCTCGATGCCAGAAGCACTTGCTGCACTGGTGTCGTATGACCCTGAAGCCGATGTAGATTCGAACTGCGAAGCGATGTCGGATGCGGCAAAGTCGGTGGCAACCGGAGAAGTGACGCAGGCAGTGCGAGACACCAATACAGACGCAGGCCCGGTCGCAAACGGTGACTGGATTGGTCTCGTTCGCGGCGACGGTGTTGTAGCGATTGGAAGCACCATGGTTGTGGCCGCGACTCAACTGCTCGATCAACTCTTAAGCGGAAAAGGTGAATTGTTGACCGTGATTACCGGCAACTTGGCGACCGCACGGGCAACGGAAGAGATCATTGCGTACATGGCTGACAAGCACCCAGGTGTAGAAGTTGAAGTACATCCTGGCGGGCAACCCCTGTACCCATTTTTGTTTGGTGTCGAGTAGCACGAGTCCCGCATGACGGGCGAAATCACACTGCGTGAACTGGCAGGGCTCGATGTAGAGATGCTGAAAGGCGTAGGCGAGAAGCGCAAAGCTTCGCTGCACGAATACGGAATCGACAACGTACTTGAGTTGCTTACTGCGTATCCACGTCGATGGGTAGACCGCACAGCAGAAGCCCGTGTGAGCGACTTGGTGCCGGGCCAAGAAGCATTGGTATTGGTGGAAGTACGCAAGGTCGCAAAGATTCCGATGAAGGGCGGACGCTCAATGGTCACGGTCAACGTTGGTGACGGATCTGGTCGCGTGACCGCCGTATTTTTTAATCAACCATGGCGTGCGCGGCAACTCACCGAAGGTTTGCAAATTGCCATGTTCGGAAAAGCAGATATGTACCGCGGAACTCTGCAGATGACCAACCCAGTCATTGACCTGATTGGCAATCGCACAGGTCGGATCGTTCCGATTTATCCGCAAAGCGAAAAAGCTGGTCTTTCAACATGGGAGATTGCAGGCTGGATCGAGAATGCTCTAGAGCGTTGCAAAGTACGTGGATTGCTTGATCCAGTAAGTCTTTTGGTGCGAGAAAAATACGAACTCGTCGATCGCACCACTGCACTGTGGAATATTCACATGCCAGAAAGCATTGCGCTAAAAAATGAAGCGCGTCGTCGATTGGCGTTTGACGAATTACTTCGTGTTCAACTCGTGCTCGTTGCTCGAAAACGTGCATTCGAGCGTGACTCACGCGGAATTCAGCACGTGGCCGACAACAAACTTGTAGATCGATTTATTACTGCTTTGCCATTTGGGCTCACTGGCGCACAGCGCAGAGTGATCAACGACATCACTACCGATCTGGCCGGACCACACCCGATGCATCGACTACTGCAGGGTGATGTAGGTAGTGGAAAAACTGTTGTTGCGGTTGCCGCAATGCTCACTGCGGTACAGGGGCGACATCAGGGTGCAATCATGGCGCCAACCGAAGTATTGGCCGAACAACACTTTGCTGGAATCCAACAACTTGTCAGAGATTTGCAAGTTCCCGATTCTCAAAATCTTTTTGGTGACCGACCATTGAGGGTTGAACTACTGACTGGTCGCGTGACGGGAGAAAAACGCAAGCAAGTGCTGAGCGACTTGGCGAGTGGTGGTGTTGACATTGTTGTCGGTACGCACGCACTCATTCAGGATGGAGTGGTGTTTAACAGCCTTGGAGTAGTCGTCATTGACGAACAACATCGTTTTGGCGTTGAGCAACGAGCTGCGCTCTCGCAAAAGGGAAGTTTGACGAGCACGCCAGATGTGTTGGTGATGACCGCAACACCAATTCCTCGTACAGCCGCGATGACTGTGTATGGCGATTTGGATGTGAGTGTGCTCGATGAATTGCCGCCCGGTCGCACGCCAATTGTCACCAAGTGGGCTGCTGGTCCGTTATTAGAGGCGCTGATGTGGTCGAGCATTCGTGATGCTGTTGCTCAAGGCCAGCAGGCATTCGTTGTTTGTCCATTAATAGAAGAGAGCGACAAAATCGAAGTCGCCTCTGCCGAGAAAATTTATGCCGATTTACAGGTAGGAGAGCTGCAAGGGCTTCGTTTGGGTTTGTTGCACGGACGCATGTCATCTTTCGACAAAGAAGAAACGATGAATAAGTTTCGTGATCGCAAATTGGACGTGCTCGTTGCAACGACAGTGATTGAGGTTGGTGTTGACGTGCCAAATGCAACGGTGATGGCGGTGCTCGATGCCGATCGTTTTGGTATCGCCCAATTGCATCAATTGCGTGGCCGTGTTGGGCGCGGAAGCATTGCTTCGCAGTGCTGGTTGCAAACCAAAGACCCCGAAATTTCGTCACCACGCGTGGATGCCTTGGTCGAATCGACCGATGGCTTCTATCTGGCCGAAGTTGATCTGGAGTTGCGGGGCGAGGGCACACTCATGAACTCGATGCAAAAGGGTGCCAGCGACTTGAAGCTGGCGTCTTTGCGGCGAGACCGAGATTTGATTGATATGGCACGCGAGGCGGCATTTTCAATCGTCGATGCCGATCCAACAATGGCCAATAACGCAGGATTGCTGGATGAACTCGATCTGTTGCTGACGCCCCAGGACGCAGAGTTTTTGTTTAAGAACTAATCAGAGCAGAGTTGCGAATCTGGTTGGCGAGCATTGCCCGGTAGTCGTCGGCCGAGATTTTGTCATCGACGAGGTCGTAAAACACAAACATCACGTTGAACATAAAGACAGTGAGAAACCGTGCGTCGAAGTTGCGATCTTCTTCTGGCAATTTGTGCCGACTGGCCTCGATGGCGTTGATCATCCACTCATGAGTTTCTTGCGTTATTTTCTTGATGCGTTTGTGCAACTCTGTGTTCTCAAGTGAAGTTGCCAACACTTGCAACCGAAAATCGCGCGCATGTTTTGTCTCTTCTGCTGGGTTTGGCATCAGACAAACGAACTGCTCAATCGTGATTTCATTTGTTATCTCTAGCCATTGGTTCACTTTGGTTTGAAAATTAAGTCGAAATTCGTCGTACATGTCGCCAAGCACTCGCGCCAACAATCCATCACGATCGGTGAAGTAGCGATAGATGAGTGTGATTGATGTGTCTGCATTCTTTGCAACTTCAGAAACGCGAAGCCCCAAGATTCCTTGAGAGTTCAGTTCGGCTCTCGCTGACTCGAGAATACGGGTTTTCGAATCTGGATATGAGTCTGAGGTTGAAGCGGGCATATAACAATGATAGAGAGATCACAAGTAAATAGCCATTAACTCTTCGTAAAGGGTTTTGGGCTACTCGCCGAGAGGCATGAGCACGAGATCCCAGCGATCCAAGCAATCGGAGCAGCGGTAGGCAACCACATCTCCGGCAAGCCAAAGTCCGTCTTCTGGAGGATGCGTGAGCAGGTGGCATCTGCCACCGCAATCGACACAGGTGATCGACTCGGTTGGCGGCTCGGCGGGACCAGACTCGTACTCGTGTTGGTCGTCGCTCACTTGTCTATTTAACCAGTTAGCACAACCAGTTAATGCAACCAGTTCACCTAATGAGTCGTGTCGGCAATAGCGTAAAAGGTATGCGAGTTGTAGCAGGAGAGTTGAGGGGGCGACGTATCAACGCCCCACTCGGCAAGAAAACTCGTCCAACTACCGATAAAGCTCGTGAAGCAACCTTCAATGCGCTCGGCAGTCTGGGTGTGGTGGTGGGGGCGCGAGTGGTGGATGCTTTTGCGGGTAGCGGTGCACTTGGCATTGAGGCCCTCTCACGCGGTGCAGAGCATTGCACATTTATTGAGCGTGATCGTGAGGCGCTTGAGGTCTTGCACGAAAATCTCGAGACGCTCGGACTCACAGATCGTTCGACTGTTGTTCGTGGAGATGCAATGACCAACATCGGCCTTCTGCGCAACGTTTCGTTGGTGTTGGCCGATCCTCCATACGAATTTAAACAATGGGGCAGGTTTCTGGGCGAGGTTGCGTGCGACCTCGTGGTTGCAGAAAGCGACAGGGATATGAATGATGAGTTCAGCGGTGTGATCAGTGGTGTGATCAGTGGTGTGAATGACGCATCGCCTGCAATTACTGGCTGGGAAGTAACCCGTGTAAAGCGATATGGGCGTGCGTACGTGTCGTTCCTACAGCGGTTAGCGTAAGTAGCGATATGGCTGTTGCTTTTTACCCCGGGAGCTTTGACCCGTTTCATCTTGGTCACCTCGACATCGCCGAGCAGGCAGTGGCGCTCTTTGGCGACTTGGTCATTGGGGTAATGCACAACCCCGATAAGCCGAGTGGCATGTTTAGCCCCGCCGAGCGAGCAGATCTTGTGCGCCAGTCGGTGGCTCATCTCGGCAAGAAGGTATGCGTCGAGACCTATGGTGGGCTCACTGTTGAGGCCGCTAGCAAAATCGAAGCGTCCTTCATTATTAAGAGCGCACGTACTGGTGGAGACTTTGAAGTAGAGCAACAGATGGCTCAGACCAATCAAGGCGCAAGCGGCATTGAAACGGTGTTGCTGTTTTCGCGCCCAGAGCATTCGTTTATCAGCAGTAGATACATTCGCCAATTTGTCGACTACACCGGCGAAATTGCCACACCAATGGTTTCAGCATCGGTATTGAAAGCATTGATTGCCAAAAAAGAAATTGCTAAACAAAAACCCGGAGCAGGAAAATGAGGGCAAAAAAATGAGTCGCAACAATGGAAACGATGGCTACGAAGATTTGAGTGGCGAGATTGATGCAAGTGTTCCAGTTGAGTTAGGTGACACCGAATCAATCCTTGAAGAAGTCATTCATACGATTGCCTCTGCCCCAAATGTGCCGCTTTCGAGCACGCCGCGTATCGATCGCGATCATGTTGTTGCGTTATTGCAAGATGCCCAAGCCTGCTTGCCAGACGAAATTCGTCAAGCTCGCTGGATGCTCAAAGAGCGTCAGGAATTCATGGTCAAAACCCAGCGCGAGGCCGACGAAATAGTCGAAGCAGCACGCGTGCAGGCCGAGCGAATGGTGCAACGCACAGAAGTAGTGCGAGCAGCCGAGACTCGTGCGCGCCAAGTACTCGAGGCCGCAGATGCAGACTCGCGCAGACTCAAGAACGAGACAGAAGATTTTCTTGACCGTCGTCTTGCCAGTTTTGAAATCTTGCTTGATCGTTTGACACGCACCGTTTCGCAAGGTCGCGAACGTTTGTCGATAGTTGGTGCGGCACCCGAGCCAACTCGCAGCGACAACGACGTTGATGAAATTGTGTCAAGTGCTCCGACGTTCTTCGATCAAGACGACGACCAGTACTAGTAGTAATTCGTGGCATCACCGCTACTGATCAACATCATCGAGATGACGCGGCGTGCGGGCACGCTCAAGGACATTGAGATCACTATTCCTGTTTCAACTTTTGATTTTGCCGACAAGCGTCTCAATGATGAAACCGAAATCGAGATCGCGCTGCAACTCGAAAGTATTAATGGCGGCATCATCGTGCAAGGCACTGTCACCGGCCAATCTCAACTTCTCTGCGGACGGTGCCTACGCACTATCGAATACGCGAACGTCGCATCGATTGATGAGATGTACCAGCGGGTCCCAGATAATCCTGACGCATATCCGATTATGGGCGAGAGCCTGGATTTGCGGCCGATGGTGCGTGAAATGGTCTTGCTCAGCCTGCCCGATACGCCGTTGTGTAAGCCCGATTGCCCCGGGCTGTGCCCACAGTGTGGAGCCGATTTGCAGAGTGCTCCGTGTGGTTGCCAGGCCCAGAGATTTGACGAACGGTGGGCAGTTTTGGACCAATTGCGCGAAGAACTGAACTAGGTCTTGACCCGATAACCTAAGACACCGTTCAGTAAGCCAGTCCAGTAACCGAAAGCCGAGCACGCGATGCCAGTTCCAAAGAAAAAGAAATCCAAAATGAAGGGCCACAGCCACATG
>WLPO01000005.1 GCA_009698745.1 Actinomycetota bacterium | reverse complement strand
TCATTTGCAATCGGTCTTGCACACAATCAAACGTATTGATTCTGTATATGACGCGTATCGTGTGATGTCAACGGAGCATCCAGCGTCTAACCTCATTGTGTGACGGTTTTTTCAACTAGCCCAGGAACCCGGGACATTTTGGCTCCCGACGCCGCACGTTGGCGCCAATTTCAAGAGGTATTTGCCTCGGTCGTGCAAGATGCGGGCTATCAGCTGATTATTCCACCCATGTTTGAAGACCTTGGAGTCTTTTTGCGTCTGGGCGAGGCGACCGAAGTTGTGACCAAAGAAATGTATGACTTTGAAGACAAAGGTGGTCGGCGGGTTGCTTTGCGTCCCGAGCAAACAGCAAGTGTGTGCAGAGCGTTTGTCGAACACCGACCAACTACGCCTTGGAAGGTTTGGTACTCGGGTCCTAATTTCCGTTACGAAAAACCGCAACAGGGCAGATACCGACAATTTGATCAGGTTGGCATCGAAGTCTTGGGTGTTGACGATCCGCTCTTAGACGCAGAGGTAATCGCGCTTGCTGCAACATTCTTCACCAGGCTTGGTTTGAAGGATGTGCAATTGGCTGTCAATTCGCTGGGAGATGATGGAGATCGCGAAAAGTATTCAGCAGCGCTGCTCGAGTATTTTTCTGCCAACCTCTCGCAGCTCTCTGAAGAATCGCAGATCACATTGCAAAAAAATCCTCTGCGCGTGCTCGACTCGAAGAGGCGCGAAGATCAAGCAATCATTCATGCTGCTCCAAAAATTCGCGACTTCTTGAGTGAAGATGCGGCCAATCATTTCGATTCGGTCTTGCGTGCACTCGATGCGCTTGATGTGAAGTATGCAATTGACGATCGGTTGGTGCGCGGTCTTGATTACTACCGTCGAACTACGTTTGAATTTGTTTCGACGGCACTCAAGGCAGCACACACTGCTATCGGTGGAGGCGGACGCTATGACGGTTTGGTCGAGCAATTGGGTGGTCCGGCAACACCTGGTATTGGCTTTGCCCTAGGTCTTGATCGAACTCTTTTGGCGTGTGATGCCGAAAACGTGTTCGCGGCTCCATCCACAAGTGTCTCCGTGTTCGTTGTTGACACGACCGGCGGATTGCATGCTGCAGAGGTGTGCAATCTGTTGCGAAACAATGCGATCAGTGCCGATCGAGCCTTTGACAACCGAAGCATGAAAGCGCAAATGAAGGCAGCCGACAGAAGTGGCGCTGCAATCGCGTTGATAATTGGCACCGACGAAGTAGCCGCAGGGCATATCATCGTTCGTCCGATGAATTCTGGTCAACAATACGCAATCGCACAAGATCAGCTCGTTGCAGCGATACGCAACGAACTACAGAAATGAGAGTAAGTACATGTCCAATTCTCTAACCCCATCGATTAACGCGACAGCGCTGCGCACCCAGTTGTGTGGCAGCTTGCGTCCAGAGCACATTGGTCAAACCGTGACGTTGTGCGGTTGGATAGCGCGTCGCCGTGAACACGGAGAACATTTGGCATTTCTCGATGTGCGCGACTATTCGGGAGTGGTGCAATGCGTGGTGAGTGATGTAAAAGACGTTCGCAACGAGTGGGTAGTGCAGATCACCGGCAAAGTACAGGCTCGCCCGGATGGAACGATCAATGCCAACCTTCCAACAGGCGGCGTCGAGTTGGTTGAGTGTCAACTTACGGTCTTGAACGCTGCAGAATCTCCACCATTTCCAATCGATGCTCGTGCAGACGATGTGGACGAAGGTGTGCGGCTCAAGTTTCGCTATCTCGATATCCGCCGTGAACGGATGCAGAAGAATCTGCGAATTCGCGCCAAAGTCAACTCGGCAATTCGTGGTGCCATGGAAGCACAGAACTTTGTTGAAGTTGAGACTCCATTCTTGATGCCTTCCACTCCAGAAGGTGCTCGCGAATTTTTGGTGCCATCGCGCAAAGAGCCCGGATCGTTCTATGCATTGCCACAGTCACCACAGTTGTGGAAGCAATTGCTCATGGTTGCTGGTATCGATCGCTATTACCAAATTGCTCGCTGCCTGCGCGACGAAGACTTGCGAGCAGACCGCCAGTACGAGTTCATGCAGTTGGATGCCGAAATGAGTTTTGTCACCAAAGACGATGTGCTGGCTGCGATTAGCAAGGCAGTTGTCGCTGCGGCCGAGGCTGCGCTTGGTCAGACGCCACCACCGATCGAACAAATTACTTGGCACGATGCGATGAATCGCTTTGGAAGCGACAAACCCGACTTACGTTTTGGTATGGAACTCATTGAGCTCGCCGATGTGTTTGCGGCAACTGAATTTAAGGCTTTTGCAACAGCGAAGTCGATTAAAGGTTTGCGAGTTGATGTAGCGACATACCCAGAAGCAGCAGCATCTGGACGCAGCAAGTTGGATGCGTTTACCGATCGCGCAAAGCAAATGGGTGCAAAGGGATTGGTGTGGATCAAGGTTGGTGATGATCTTTCGTTGGATTCGCCAGTTGCCAAATTTCTCAGCGACACTGAGCGTGCTGCACTGTTACAGCAAATGCAAGCAAAGGCAGGCGACCTACTGCTGCTCGTTGCGGACGAGTGGTCAACAGCCTGTGAAGTTCTTGGACACTTGCGCAATGACATCGGTCGTCCGCCGGTACATGAGGGGCCATACCGTTACGTATGGGTGATCGACTTTCCATTGTTTGTTGGAATCAATGCAACTACTGGCAAGCCTCAACCCGGTCACCATCCTTTTTGTCAACCTCATCCTGACGACATAGAACGCCTTGAGTCAGACCCAATGAGCGTGCGCGCTCTTGCTTACGACTTGGTGCTCAACGGATGGGAGCTCGGTTCTGGTTCAATTCGTATTCATGACCCAGAGATGCAACGACGCGTATTCAGGCAGCTCGGTATTTCGGATGAAGATGCCGATCGCCGATTCGGTTTCTTTTTGCAGCCGTTCAAATACGGTGCGCCACCACATGGCGGATTTGCATTCGGCACGGATCGTCTTGTTGCGATATTGGCTGGTGAAGAAAACATTCGTGAAGTGATTGCTTTTCCAAAAACGCAGTCGGGGAGCGATCCAATGACGAATGCTCCAACTCCTGTCGATCCTGCACAGCTCAACGAGTTGGGCATTCGATTGTTGCCTCCGCCAGCAAAGAGTTAGCGAGCACGAGCGCTTGACTCAAGCCAACGACCTTTTCTCTGCGGCGGTGGCTGACAGGCTTCGCTCGCAGGCACCACTTGCGGCGCGGCTGCGACCACGCACGCTGGATGAAATAGTCGGCCAAGAGCATTTGATTGCCCAGGGTGCTCCGTTGCGCAAGTTGATCGAGGCTGATCGCTTGTCGTCAGTAATTCTGTGGGGACCACCGGGCACAGGTAAGACGACACTTGCTGAAGTTGTTGCGTCGAGCACTAATCGTGCGTTTGAGAGATTGTCTGCGGTGACATCGGGAGTGAAGGATGTGCGCGAAGCGATAGAGCGAGCAACCGACCGCCTGGGGCAACATGGCCGCTCAACAATTGTTTTTGTCGATGAAATTCATCGTTTCTCTACATCACAGCAAGATGCTCTGCTTCCTTCGGTTGAAAGTGGCATTATCACGTTGATTGGTGCAACTACTGAGAATCCTTTTTTCGAAGTAAATGGTCCGTTGCGAAGCCGAAGCACGATGTTTCGTCTCGAGACTCTTGGCGTCGCAGCTATTCGAAGTTTGCTGGAGCGCGGATTAATCGCAGAAGGTATGACTGCCGATGACGATGCTCTGACGATACTTTCTCAAAGAGCAGCGGGAGACGGCCGACAGGGTCTTACTGCTCTTGAAGTTGCATGCGCGTTGGCGCGACCGGACAAGGTGACCACTGCACATGTTGAAGCCGCGCTCGGAGTGAGTGCCTTAAATTATGGCCGTGACGATCACTATGACGTGGTGTCTGCTTTTATCAAAAGCATCAGAGGGAGCAACGTCGATGCCGGAATTTTCTGGCTCGCACGAATGCTTGAGGCGGGAGACGATCCGAGATTTATAGCGCGTCGACTGATCATTTTGGCTTCCGAAGATATTGGTATGGCAGATCCACAAGCACTTGTTGTCGCTGTGGCCGCAGCACAAGCTGTTGATCATGTCGGACTTCCCGAAGCGCAACTGAATCTTGCTCAAGCGGTTGTCTATCTTGCTCAAGCGCCAAAGAGCAACGGTTCTGCTGTTGCAATTTGGAATGCTCGAAGTGATATTCGCCAAGGAGTAGATGTTGAGGTTCCAGCTCATCTTCGAGATGCGCATTATGCGGGCGCCGAAGTGCTGGGTCACGGCACAGAATATCGTTCTCCACACGATGAGAAATCGGACGGAAAAGCCAGTAGCAAAAAGGTTTCGAGTCAGAAAGTGGAACAGGACTATCTTCCTGCGCAAACTGATGGTGCCGTTCGGCGGAGTGATCCGTATTACAAGCCGCCGTCCAGCCAGTGAGTTGATTTCAATAGTTAGACAGTTACGTCTTTCTATGAAGACACAGCGAGGTGATGTGAGATGATGAAGCGACTTTTTTGGTTTTCGATGGGTGTCCTTGCTGGCGTATTCGGCTGGCGCTATGTCAAGGAAAAGGCGAAAGACGCTGCGAGCCAGATCACACCAGCTCAAGTGGCAAGTGATTTATACGATGGCGCGGTCAAACTGGCCAGTCAGGGTGCAGAGATCGTGCGCAACCTGCGCGCCAAGGACACCAGTTTTATAGATGACCAAAGCGAATCAGCTCGAAGCAATATCAAGTAAGGCTGCATTGCGCGACAACTAGACTTGTCTCAAATGTCGGCAAACAAAAGTTCAATCACTTCGGCTCAGCAACTTCGCGATGCCTTTACTGGATTCTTCGCGTCTAAAGGGCATACGCCGGTTCAGTCAGCAAGCTTGATTCCGCACGACCCAACGGTCCTTTTCACCGTTGCTGGCATGGTGCCATTCAAACCATATTTTGTTGGCGACGAAGCTGCGCCATACAAGAGGGCAGTCAGTGTGCAAAAGTGCGCGCGTGCTGGTGGCAAGCACAACGATCTCGACGATGTCGGTCGCACAAAGCGTCATCTCGTGTTCTTTGAAATGATGGGCAACTTTAGTTTTGGTGATTATTTCAAGTCTGATGCCATTCCATGGTCATGGGAGCTCGTCACTGAAGTTTTTGGATTTGACGGAGACCAACTGTGGATCACCGTGCATGAGAGTGATGATGAGGCTGAGCAAATTTGGCATGACGTAGTTGGAGTGCCAATGAATCGCATTCAGCGACTTGGCGATGCAGACAACTTTTGGCAGATGGGCGATACCGGTCCATGTGGCCCATGTTCGGAAATTCATATTGACCGTGGCCCAGCTTTCGGGCCTGACGGTGGTCCGCTGAACGACAAGAAGGGCGATCGCTTTCTCGAATTTTGGAACTTGGTGTTTATGCAGTTCAACCAAGCCAAAGATGGATCCCGCACACCGCTGCCCAAACCATCAATCGATACCGGAGCAGGTCTTGAACGAATCCTTGCATTGATGCAGGGCACCGATTCGGTGTGGGAAACCGACGTGTTGTTTCCGCTTGTGCAACAGGCGCAATCACTCACGTCAGCGAAATACCGCGCAGGCGATTACGACGACCGAGACAGTTTTAGTTTGCGAGTGCTGGCAGAGCATGCAAGGTCCGCAACCATGCTTGTGAACGATGGTGTGTTTCCATCCAACGAAGGTCGCGGTTATGTGCTGCGAAGAATTATTCGTCGAGCCGTGCGCCATGCCTATTTGTTGGGTACCGAGAAATTGGTTATGCCGAAATTGACAGAGACAGCTCTCGAAGTTATGCGCTCTGCATATCCAGAGCTTGATGCCAATAAAGACTTCATCCTGGGAGTGTTGACTAAAGAGGAAGAGAGTTTCCGCCAGACGCTGAAGACTGGCGTCACAATTCTTGAAGATGAGCTGTCGGGTGGATCGAAGAAGCTTGGTGGAAGTACGGCCTTCTTGCTGCATGACACATACGGATTTCCACTTGAATTGACGCAAGAGATTGCAAGTGAACGCAACGTAGAAGTGGACGTTGAAGGTTTTGAAAAAGAAATGTCGGCACAACGAAAGCGCGCCAAGAGCGCACGCAAGGGTGCCCAAGTAGACGCTTCGTCGGTAGAGAGTTATAGGGCAGTGATGGAACAACACGGCACAACAACCTTTGTTGGCTACGAAACGACCGAATCGACAAGCACGGTTCTGGCTGTGTTGCCAGTCGCGAGTGATTCCGATGACAGCGCAAACACCGTCGAGATTTTTCTTGAACTCACGGCTTTCTATGCAGAGAGCGGTGGGCAGGTGGGCGATACAGGAGTACTGACTTCTTCAACCGGTGAGGCGCGTGTTATTGACACAACTTTTGCGCTGCCTGGATTGAGAAAACATACTTGCGAGATGACTCGGGGAATGATTGAACCCGGCCAGCAGGTACAAGCTTCAGTCGATGTTGCTATTCGTGATGCAACTCGACGAAACCATACTGCGACACACGTTTTGCATTGGGCCTTACGCCAGGTATTGGGCGAGCACGTCAAGCAGGCAGGTTCGTTGGTGTCAGATGAACGACTCCGCTTCGACTTCAGTCATTACGCGAGCGTCACTCAGGATGAGATTGAACAGATTGAGCGTCTCGCCAATAGTGAAGTGCTCCGTAACACCCAAACACGTAATTATGAAACATCAAAAGACGAGGCAACTGCCGCAGGAGCGATTGCATTCTTTGGCGATAAATACGGTGACTTGGTTCGTGTGTTGGAGGCCGGAAACTCAATTGAGCTGTGTGGAGGCACGCATGTTCGTGCAACTGGCGACATTGGTCTCATCAAGATCGTTGCAGAGTCATCGATCGGGTCAAATCTGCGACGCATCGAAGCGGTAACGGGCGAGAACGCACTCAATTTTGTTTTGGATGCTTCACGTACGTTGTACTCAGCAGCGGAATTGTTGGGTGCAAATTCAACAGACATGGTTGCAACCGTCAAGCGCAAATTGGTTGAGATCAAGAGTCTTCAGGATGAAATTAAGCAGTTGCGCGGCGCTCAGGCACGTCAGCTTGCGGGGGGACTTGCGGCAAAGCATGTGAATGGTGTTGTGATCTCTCGAGTAGACGGAATTACGCCAAATGATCTGAGAGAGCTAGCACTTGCGGTTCGACAAGACGCACAAGTGAAGCTCGTTGTGTTGGGCGGCGTTACAGACTCTGGTGGTGTTGCTTTGGTTGCAACTGTTTCAAGCGGCGTTTCACTCTCAGCCGGAGAATTGATAAAGGACGCGGCAAAAGCAGTGGGAGGCGGCGGTGGTGGCAAGGGTGACATCGCGACGGCAGGCGGCAAGAACCCGGAAGCGCTGGATGAAGCGCTCGAAATTGCTCGACGAGTGGCGACTGAAGCCATCGGCTCATAACATGCGAGCACTCGGGGTAGATCTCGGGACAAAGCGAATTGGTATTGCGACAAGTGATGCAAGTGCCACAATTGCTACTCCATTGCGAGTGCTCAATCGAAGTGGCTCGCGCTTGCAGGATCATCAAGCAATTGCTGCGATAGTGCAGGAGTACGAAATTGATTGTGTTGTTGTGGGGATGCCCCTCAGCATGTCGGGCGACGTCGGTGCCGCTGCGCAATCTGCCACTGTTGAAGTTGCGCAAATGACTAACGTTGTGGGAGTGCCTGTGCTCACTTATGACGAGCGATTAACAACAGTGAGCGCCCACCAAATATTGCAGGGCAATAATGTGAATGCCAAAGACAGAAAGTCAGTTGTCGACAAAGTTGCTGCAGCTGTGATGTTGCAGTCGTGGTTAGACGCCCAGAAACAGAATTCTCATAATGGTTAATCCATCGATTGATCCGCTCATCAAATCGACCACCAGGGATGATCAAGTTGCCGAGAATTGGCACGACGATCCCTGGGACATTGTCGTAGACGGCAGTGAATCCAGCGTCGAGCCCCACGACTTTCGAGAGATTGCGCCGATGGTAAAAATTGTGTTGACAGCTGTGGTGTGTTTTTCGTTGTTCTTAGGTGCGATTGGACTTTGGTACTTGCATGAAGTCAATCCATCCGGTGGGTCAACTATCGGCGTCTCGTTTACCGTCAATGATGGAGACAGCGTCTCGAGTGTGAGTTCGCGTCTTGAGTCTGAAGGGTTCATCACTAGCGCCGGTGTGTTCCGTTGGTATGTAGGCAGAAAAGGCGGCATAGATCTCACACCGGGCTATTACACAATTAAACCCCACGACCATATGGGCAACATTATGAAGGTGTTATCGATTCCACCGTCGTCCACATTTATAAAAGTGACGTTTCCTGAGGGATTCACTACTGCGCAGATGGCTAAACGACTGGCCGAAAAAACATTGCGACTAGATGCCAACTTGTTTATTCAAGCAGCACAAGACCCGGCAATTGAGGCCGCATATCGACCCGCAGCGCAAACTTCGCTCGAGGGTTTATTGTTTCCCGATACATATCAGATTTCGGGCGACGAGTCCGAGGGACAAGTCGTTGCGCGAATGGTGCAGTTGATGGAGCGCGTTGGACGACAAGAAGGTCTCGATAAGTCCCAGGACGCTGTTGGGTTTTCACCCTATAAAACATTGATCGTTGCATCGATGATTGAGCGAGAAGCCAAGACGGAGGGTGACCGAGCAAAGATTGCTCGAGTGATCTACAACAGACTTGAACTTGGCATGAAGTTGCAGATCGATGCAACGCTGTATTACGCAGCACCGGAAGGATCGACGTTCGCTCAAGCCAAGGAACTGGATACTCCGTACAACACGTATTTATACAAAGGATTAACACCTACGCCAATTGCTAACCCAGGCCGTGCTTCTATTGCAGCAGCACTTCATCCTGCGCAGGATCCGTTGCAAAGTGATCCAATCTGCAAGGGTGTCGCAAAGCCTTGTCGATATCTGTTTTATGTGTTGGCAGACAAAGACGGTAACCACGCATTTGCTGCGACGCTCGCGCAGCACGAAGCAAATATTGCGGCATCACAGGCTGCAGGTTTGTTGCCATGACGATTGAAGTAGCAGCGATCATTGGTAATCCGGTTGAACAGAGCTTGTCGCCTGCGATGCATAATGCCGTGTTTCGTCAACGAAAGGTTGATTGGTCCTATGTCGCAATGGAAGTACGAGAAGATGCGCTTCTTGGAGTGTTGCGAACACTTGGAGACAACAGCATTCGTGCGCTTTCGGTAACCATGCCTCACAAAGAAGTGGTATTTGAGTTGTTGACAAATGCATCGATCAATTTGGGAGAAGTTGACGAGTCTGCAATTTTGGCTCGATCGGTCAACACGATTGCGGTGAGGGATGGGAGATTGATCGGTTCAAACACCGATGGCGATGGCTGTTGTAATGCAATCGAGCAATCGGGCGTTGTCATACCAAAATCGCGAGTGGTGGTCGTTGGCGCTGGGGGCACCGCTAGGGCAATCGTTGCAACACTTGCACGGCGAGGCGCAAGCGATATCGCGATCGTGAATAGAACAGAATCGCGTGCTCATGATGCGGCTTCATGCGCATCTGTTGCACGCGTTGGAACACCTGACGACATCGCGAATGCAACTATTTTGATCAATGCAACTTCAGTCGGAATGGGAAATCAGGAAACTCCAATCGATGCTGCGCTGTTGCATCCGTCTCTCGTGGTTCTTGATGCGGTGTATCACCCCCTCGAGACAACATTGCTGCGAGACGCAAAGCGTGCCGGAGCAAAAACAGTTGACGGCTTGTGGATGTTGGTGCACCAAGGCTCTCTGCAGCAACTTGCTTGGTTCAACGAGATTGGTGATGTGAAAGTTATGCGTCAGGCCGCAGTTGACGAGCTGGCTATTCGGGCTCATTAATAGCCGCGCTCATAAATAGCCATAGTCGGCGCTTGAGTCACAGGTAGTCTGTATGTATGTTGCGTTACTTGACCGCAGGTGAAAGCCATGGCCAGGCCCTCGTGGTCATCGTTGAGGGCTTGCCGGCCGGGCTCGAAGTGACAGCAGAACAGGTGCAAAATGAGCTTGCTCGTCGCCGTCTTGGGTACGGGCGTGGTCCTCGACAACGGTTTGAAGAAGATGAAATTGTGTTGTTGGGTGGAATTCGTCATGGCCGCACCCTTGGTTCGCCAGTTGCGATTGAGATCAAAAATAGTGAGTGGTCCAGGAGCGATGTATGGCACGAAGAGATGTCACCAGCACCAGGCAAAACAAAGAAGCCGCTCACTCAACCACGTCCTGGTCACGCCGACCTGACTGGAATGCAGAAATATGGTTTTGACGACGCGCGAGACGTACTAGAGCGTGCGAGCGCTCGCGAGACAGCAGCACGTGTTGCCGCCGGTGCGCTTGCCAAAATATTTCTTGGAACTATCGGCGTCGAGATACTTTCGCATGTGGTGCAAATGGGCAGCGCTCGCAACACCACGGCAGTGCGTCCGCTCATGAGTGACTTGCATGCAGTTGATGATTCTCCAGTTCGTTGTTTCAACAAAGATTCGGAAGCGCAGATGATCGCTCAAATTGAGGCGGCCGCAAAAGATGGTGACAGCCTGGGTGGGATCGTTGAAGTGCTTGCGTATGGCATGCCAGTTGGTTTAGGAAGCTATGTGCATTGGGACCGAAAGCTTGATGGTTTGCTCGCGCAAGCAATGATGAGCATTCAGGCGGTGAAAGGCGTCGAAATCGGAGACGGTTTTGAAGTTGCTGGCCGACGGGGAAGCGAAGCACATGATCCGATCGTGTGGGACGAAGCAGAAAAGGCCTACCGACGTGAAAGTACGTTGGCTGGCGGCACTGAAGGTGGCATGACGACAGGTGAGTTGTTGGTTGTTCGGGCAGCAATGAAACCGCTCGCAACATTGAATCGACCAACGATGAAAACTGTCGACACGGTTACCAAGCAAGAAGTGGTGAGCTTCAAAGAACGTACCGATGTGACTGCGGTTCCCGCGATGGGAGTTGTTGCAGAAACCATGGTTGCGCTCGTGCTTGCTAATGAAGCCCAACGCAAATTTGGTGGAGACTCTGTTGCGGAGTTCGTGCGCAATGCTCAGGCATCTGCTGCATCGTTGAAGTGAGCGTCTCGACTCGACCGGTGATGAACGTACAACCATCGGCGACACAATCTGGCGTGGTCGTGCTTGTGGGTGTGATGGGTACTGGAAAATCAACCGTTGGATTGGGCGTAGCTCATGCTTTGCAGTGCTCGTTTGTGGATCTGGATGCACAGATTGTAAAGATCGCAAAATCCACAGTCAGTGAAATTTTTGCGCGCGGTGGTGAAACCGAATTTCGTACCATTGAAGAAAATGTCTTGTCGAGCGTGCTCGATGATGCTTGTGTGCAGGTTGATCAACAATCAGCACGCTCGGTAGTCGTAGCGACTGGCGGTGGCGCTGTCATTTCTCAGGCTAATAGAGACAAGATTATTTCTCACGCCGATCATGTGATTTGGTTGGATGCACATGTGGATGATTTGGTGAAACGTACTTCTTCTTCAAAAACCGCAAGACCATTGCTGGCGAATAATCCGCAACAAGTATTGAGCGAACTCAGTAGTGAGCGAGCCGGTCTGTACGAGCAAGTTGCCACAGCGAAAATTGAGACATCTGGGAAGCACATCGATCAAGTAATCGAATCGGTACTACAGGTCATTCGTCGGGCGGAGAACAAATGAGTCGCCAACAAGTAACCGTGCAGCTTGGTGAACGTTCGTATCCGGTCATCGTTGGCGCTGGTGTGCGAGTTGAAGTCAATGCAGTGTTGCCGGCAACAGCGCGTCGTGCGGTGATCGTGACTCAAGAGTCCATTCCCATCCAGGTGGAGACCGATATTCCAAGCACAACGGTGGTGATCGGCGACGGAGAGCAACATAAAACGTTGGCAACTATTGAGCGGGTTGTTCGCGCATTTGCTGCGGCAGGACTCAATCGAAATGACGTCGTCATCGGAGTGGGTGGCGGGCTAGTGACAGATGTTGCCGGATTCGCCGCAGCTTCGTGGCATCGAGGTACTCCTGTTGTTCATGTATCAACTTCACTTGTCGGAATGGTCGATGCAGCGATTGGTGGCAAAACTGGTGTGAATTTGCCAGAGGGCAAGAATCTGGTTGGCGCGTTTTGGCAACCGCATGCGGTGTTGTGTGACACCGATGCTTTGGCGACGTTGCCGGAACGCGAATTGCGTTGTGGTTACGGGGAAATGGCGAAGTATCACTTCTTGACAGGAGACGATTTGTTGGCGATGGATCGCACATCGCGAATTGCGCGATGTGTGCAAATTAAGGCCGACATAGTTGCAAGCGACGAGCGAGAGGGCGGCTTACGTGCTGTTCTAAATTATGGGCACACGCTCGGCCATGCGCTCGAGATTGCAACGGGTTTTGAAATAGCGCATGGAGAATCTGTTGCTGTTGGAATGATCTTCGCCGCACATCTTGCCCATGCTCTTGGAAGGATTGACGACGAGAGAGTGGCGTACCATCAACAGGTCGTTGCGGGTGCATATGGTTTGTCAACAGCACTGCCACGAGACTGTCGTGCAGAGGACTTGATGGCATTGATGATGGCCGACAAAAAGGCCCTTCATGGTCTGACCTTTGTCTTGGATGGCCCAAATGGCGTTGAGCTTGTTGCAGATGTTTCAACATCAGCAGTGACTCAGGCGTTCAGTCGCATGGAAGTACGATAAGAACATGGCTCGTTCGCTCAAGATTCTGTTACTCAACGGCCCGAACCTCAATCTGCTTGGCACTCGCGAACCCGAGATTTACGGCAAGTCGACACTGCAAGATCATGTTGCGGTTGCCACTCAGGCTGCTGTTGCTGCAGGTTTTACATTGGATGCATTTCAAAGCAACAGTGCTTCTGAATTAGTCAACAAAATTCATGATGCACGTGAACAGTATTCGGCCATCATCATCAACCCTGGCGCGTTCACCCATTATGCGTGGAGTATTTCAGACGCACTGAACGCATTCGATGGGCCTGTTGTTGAAGTGCACATCTCGAACCCTCAATCGCGTGAATCATGGCGGCACACAAGCGTTGTGGCGCCAGTCGCGATCGGAACTATCGCTGGCTTCGGTCAGCAGAGTTATGTGCTCGGTGTGCAAGCAATTGCGCACTATTTAGACAACAACTAGCAAAGTGTTGTGGTCTTGAATTCGACGCAATTTTCAACGTCGTCAGCATCGTCGGCATCGCTGCCGCCGTTGTTAGTGGCTGGTCGTTTGCAACGAGCTCTCGACAGCGCGCATGATTCGCATGGAGTGACTGCACTTTTGGTTGTTTCCATGGACAACATTCGCTGGCTTACAGGATTCACTGGTTCGACTGCGCTGTTGTTGGTCAAGAAAAGCGACTCGGTTCTCATCGTTGATGGTCGTTACACGCAGCAAGCCGCTGATCAAATTCGTCTGTCGGGTGCGTCGGCGAGAGTTGTTGAGGCTCGAACCCAGTCTCTGCAACTGGAGCAACTCTCAAGGGAGCTCGCAGGAGTGAAGACATGCGGTTTTGATTCGAGCGAAATCACGATGCTCAATTTTGAGATGATCGGTGCACAAAATACTTGTTCGTTCGTCGCGGCCAATGGGGTGGTGCAGCAGTTACGCAGAGTTAAAACTGAAGCCGAAATTGCACGTATGCAGTTGGCTGCGCATGCCACCGATCTCGCCTTGGCTGAAGTTCGTTCGATGCTTGATGAAGCGCTAACACATGAAATTTCGGAACGTGATGTACGCGACGAACTTGAATACAAAATGCGTCGATTTGGCGCCGATGGGCCAAGCTACGAAACGATCGTTGCAACCGGAGTCAACTCTGTGAAGCCACATCATCGCCCGACAAGCACGATTATCCGCGAAGGCGATGCTGTAGTCATTGATGTGGGCGGCATTGTTGACGGTTACCACTCGGATATGACTCGAACCTTTTTGATTGGGCAGGTCGCACCAGAACTCGCTGCGATTCATGATCTTGTGCTCTATGCACAACGTGAAGGGGTCATGGCCGTTCGTCCTGGTGTGAGCGGTGCATCAATCGATGCGGTGTGTCGAAACATCATCACGCAGGCTGGATACGGGCCAGATTTTATTCATGGCACTGGACACGGTGTTGGACTGCAAATTCATGAAATGCCGTGGGTGCGCACAGACTTCATCGAGCCTTTGCAGTGTGGTGAGGTAGTGACCGTAGAGCCTGGGGTCTATCGTGTAGGTGTTGGAGGTGTGCGGATAGAGGATTTAATTCTTGTAACCGCGACATCCAGTCAAACCCTCACCCTGAGTCAGAAAGAGTCTTTGTGCCTGCCATCTCGACGAACGATCTAAAAAACGGAGTTTCCCTCAACATCGATAACACGTTGTACACCGTTGTCGAATTTCAGCATGTGAAGCCTGGCAAGGGTGGCGCATTCGTACGCACAAAGCTTCGCAATCTGCGCACCGGCAACATGCTGGAGCGCACGTTTAACGCTGGCATTAAAGTTGAACAAGCCATTCTTGATAAGCGAGACATGCAGTTTTTGTACAAAGACGGCGATGATTACGTTTTTATGGACAACGTAACTTATGACCAATTGACAATCAAGCCTGTGGCGCTTGGTGATGCAGCTGATTACTTGATCGAAAACGCAATTGCAATGATCGCGAGCTATGGCGATGAAATCGTTAGCGTCGAAATTCCTCCTTCGGTCGAACTCGAGATTGCATTTACCGAGCCCGGCATGCAAGGTGATCGAGTGTCTGGTGCGCGCAAACCAGCGACGTTGCAGACAGGAAAAGTCATTCAAGTGCCGTTGTTTGTCAATATCGGCGATCGAGTCAAAGTAGATACTCGCACTGCCGAATATGTAACTCGCGTCTGACCGTGACGGCCGACAAAAAACCGCGCACAGGAGGCAAGGCTGCTCGCTCGGATGCCCGCGAGCGGGCCATGCATATTTTGTATGAAGCAGATACCAAAGGTTTGACCGGAACCGAAGTACTTGCAATGCAGTTGCTGAATATTGAAGATCTCACAACCGAAATAGTGACGGGTGTGTCAACACATAGAGATGAGTTGGACGGTCATATTGTGGAATGTGCGAATGGTTGGACGCTTGCTCGCATGCCAGTGATTGATCGAAATGTATTGAGAATGGCCGTCTACGAGCTTTCGTACAGTCCTGAAGTGCCTGTTGCTGTGGTCATCAATGAGGCAGTAGAACTTGCCAAAACATTTTCGACAGATGATTCGGGCCGCTTTGTCAATGGTGTGCTGTCCGCGATTTCTAAAGTGGTTCGCGTAACTTCCTAGCGATGAACCGTTTGTCCTCACGGATCCGATTAGCTTCGTCGTGGACACTTGTGGTTGGTACCGCAATTGCTGCTTACGCGGTGTATTTCAGTTACACCACCGTACAAATACATCGAGGCTTGGGCACATCGGCATATGACTTTGGTTTGTATGACCAAGGAATTTGGCTGTTGTCGCGAGGCAAAACGCCATTTGTGACGTTGATGGGTCGCAATCTTTTTGGCGATCACACTTCATTTATTTTGGTGTTGCTCGTACCGCTCATGTGGATAATTTCGTCTACAAGTCTGTTATTTGTGGTGCAGTCGGTTGCTATCGCCGCTGCAGCAATTCCCATATACGCATTTGCTCGAAAGCATTTGGAGAGTGATGCGCTCGGTTGTGTATTCGCTTGCACCTATCTGTTGTATCCCGCTGTCAGTTGGACAAACGTTGAGAATTTTCATCCAGATTCTTTCTTGGGTCTGTTTGTTGCGGTAGCACTATGGGCTGCCTTGAGTCGAAAATGGCGGTGGTATGTAATTGCTGTCATATTGGCATTGCTGGTCAAAGAAGACGTCGTGCTGGTGGTGGCACCAATTGGAGTGTGGGTGGCACTCCGGCGCGATGTACGGATTGGTATAGCCACAATTGTTGGCTCTATTGGCGCAGCGTTGATTTGTTTTCTGTTCGTGATTCGCAATTTGACTGGAACAGCTTTTAGGAACTCATGGCGCATTCCGTTTGGTGGATTTGGTGGTCTTGTGAAGACAGCGTTCACGTCACCGAGCACGCTATTGCGTTATCTCACGAGCGATGGTCGGTTGACATATCTGTCACAGATGCTTCTGCCAACAGGCGGAATGTTCTTAGCTGCCCCGAGTATCGCGCTAGTGGGTTTCGTGGTGTTGTTTTCAAATATTGTCAGCACGTTTTACTATCAGTACCAAATTCACTACCACTATTCGTTTGTTGTCGCACCGATTCTGGTATTTGGGAATGTGTATGCAATTGGGCGTCTCAGTAAGTCAGCTCGTCGCAAGGCGACATTGGTGGTTGGGGCTGCCGCGTTTGTTTCGGCCTTGCTACTTGCGCCTTTGCCGTTTGCGCACAACCAATTACAGAAATTTCCTCCTTCAAGCCCTTCGGTGGCAGCAGCACATGAATTATTTGCTCAGATTCCTTCCGATGCTGTGATTAGCGTGTTTCATCCGCTGTCTGCGCAGTTGGCCCGCCGAGATCGTATTTACGCATTCCCCAATCCGTTCCAACGCGCACTGTACGGTCCGGATGTTTTTGCCGCAGGGGACAGGTTGGATTTCGCTGATGAAATCGAGTTCGTGATGTTGCCAATTTCGCTCTCAAGTGAAGCGGAACTGGTATGGAGATCTGAAATCCAGGACTATCTGATCGTTGCATCCAACGAGTGGTGGATTCTGTATCGCCACCGCTGATAGGTGCTACAGTCAAATACGCATTCATCAGAATGCAGGTCGTTAATTGAGCCCTGTGAGGTTCAAACGAAGGGACAACAGTGAGTAGTGCACCACAATCGGCAGTTGCCGTCATGTCTGGCCCCGATGTAACTCGAGCTATTAGTCGTATTGCCCACGAAATTGTCGAGCGCAATCACGGAATCGAAAACGTGGTACTTGTTGGTCTGCAACGCGGTGGAACCTGGATTGCAGAGGCACTGGGCGAACGAATCTCTGCGATCGAACCCAACTTTGCGGTGCCAGTAGGTTCGCTTGATCCAACGATGTACCGCGATGACATTGGTTTGCGACCCGTTGTTGCGGGCTCGGCAAGCCATATTCCCTGCGACATCACTGGTGCGACCGTTGTATTGATCGATGATGTGTTGTACACCGGAAGAACCGTACGCGCAGCACTTGAAGGCCTTAATAATTTTGGTCGACCACACGCAGTTCAACTGGCAGTGTTGGTCGATCGTGGACATCGCGAGTTGCCCATCCGACCCGATTACGTGGGTAAGAACATGCCAACACAAACAACCGATGAAGTGGACGTCTCTGCAGATGGTGTAATCGTGACGAGCGCATCTGGGGCTGCATCGTGAAGCACTTGCGTTCAATATCCGAGCTAGGCGCAGAGGGATTATCGCGCATTCTCAAACTCACCGAAAGCATGGCCGAGATCAATACCCGAGCAGTTCCTAAAGTGCCTGCGCTGCGTGGCAAGACAGTCGTGAGTTTGTTTTTTGAAGACTCAACGCGAACGCGTTTAAGTTTTGAGACCGCTGCAAAGCGACTGTCGGCAGAGACAATGAATTTCAGTGTTTCTACATCGAGTGTCAACAAAGGCGAGAGTCTGCGCGACACGATCGAGACCATCACCGACATGGGGGTTGATGCATTTGTTGTGCGCCACAAATCGGTTGGCGTACCGTGGCAAATTTCGCAGTGGACAAACGCATCAATCGTTAATGCAGGTGATGGTGCGCATCAGCACCCGACACAAGCGCTTGTGGATTGCTTTACAGTTCGTGAGGCTCTCGGCAAACAGGATCTCAGTGGACTCAATCTGACGATCGTTGGAGATATCAAGCACAGCCGAGTTGCGCGGAGCAACATTCATGCATTTTCGATGCTCGGGGCGAATATCACATTGGTCGCGCCTCCAACTTTGCTGCCGTTAAACATTGAGCATTGGCCGGTGAAAGTGAGCAATGATTTAGACGCAGTGCTTGCAAGCACCGATGTGTTGTACATGCTGCGGCTGCAAAGTGAACGAATGGCGCAAGGTTTGGTGCCGAGTTTGCATGAATACAGCACGCGTTACGGGCTCGATGAAAAGCGCGTTGCAGCGCTGCAATCAAGTGCTGTGGTGATGCACCCAGGACCGATGAATCGTGGTGTCGAGATGTTGATCGATCCGAGCGACATACCGAATTCTTTAATTCATAGACAAGTCACAAATGGTGTATCGGTGCGGATGGCCGTTTTATTTGACTTGCTTTCAGTAGAGGAGTTGTCATGACGATTGTGATTAAGGGTGGAAGTGTTGTCGGGGCAAACGGTGTCGAGAAGGTTGATGTGCTCGTTGACAATGACGTCATTGTGAAGGTCGGAAGCAATCTCGCTGGTGATGTGTCTCTTGATGCAACTGGTTGTCACGTGTTTCCTGGTTTTGTGGATTTGCACGCACATTTGCGCGAGCCAGGTCGCGAGGACACCGAGACGATCGAAACAGCAAGTCGAGCAGGCGCAAAGGGTGGTTACACAGCACTCATTGCTATGCCGAATACAAACCCAGCACACGATTCGGTGACAGTGATTGAATTTGTTCGCGAACAAGCACGCAAGGCGGGTTTGCTCGATGTATTCCCGAGCGGCTGCATCACAATGGGGCGCCTAGGCGAAGCACTCGCGCCGTTGGCCGAACTCAGCGCAGCAGGTGTGCGTATTTTTACTGATGATGGTTCTGGCGTGCAAGACCCTGTACTCATGGGTCGAGCTATGCAGTATGCGAAAACTCTTGGGGTGACCATGGCGCAACACTGCGAGGTTTCAGCGCTGACTCAGGGTGCAGTCATGAACGAATGTGGTTGCTCATCCGACATGGGTGTGCCGGGTTGGCCTGCAGTTGCCGAGGAGATGATGGTGCAACGAGATATTGAGATGTCTCGGTTGACCGGCGCGTCGGTGCATTTTCTGCATCTGTCTACTGCCCGGTCAGTCGATTTGGTGCGAGCAGCCAAAAGCGAGGGTCTGAACGTAACGGCCGAGGTGACACCACATCACTTGTCATTGACGCAGGAATTGCTGAAATCATTTGATCCCATCTATAAAGTCAATCCGCCACTACGCAGCATGGACGACATTCAAGCGCTCAAGGCGGGTTTGTTGGACGGAACGATTGATGCCGTCGCGACTGATCACGCGCCTCATGCCAGACGAGATAAAGAGCTCTCGCTCGATCAGGCACCACCGGGCATGATCGGTTTGGAAACAGCCCTCGGTGTGGTGTTGTCTGCGGTAGATCTCGATCCAGTGCAAATCGCTGCAGTGATGTCACGCAACCCAGCACGAATTGCTCAGATCACGGAAAGTCACGGTCGCAATATTGGAGTAGGCGATATTGCCAATCTGTGCGTCGTTGACTTGGATGCGATGTGGCAAGTGAATCCTGCCAAGTTGGCAAGCAAAAGCAAAAATACTCCCTTCGTCGGAAGGCAATTGCGAGGTATTGTGCGCAGCACGATGTATCGCGGACAAATCACCGTTCAAGATGGGGAAGCACAGAAATGACAATTCGCGAATCTGTATTGGTGCTCCGAGATGGCAGCGTCTTTGAAGGCGAAGCAATAGGAGCGGATCCCGTTGGCGGCATTGCAAGCGGTGAAGTCGTCTTTCACACTGCTCTCACGGGATATCAAGAAGTCATTTCCGACCCTTCGTATGCCGGTCAGATCATCACGTTCACAACTCCGCATATTGGCAACTATGGAACTACACCCCTCGACAATGAGTCATCGCACGTGTTTGCACGCGGTGTCATCGTGCGCGAAATGTCGCAACGCCGTAGCAACTGGCGAGCCAACAACGACCTTGATGCATACCTGCGCGGAATGAATATAAGCGGAATCGCGGGTATCGATACCCGAAGGCTCACTCGCGTGCTTCGTGATACGGGGGCGATGCCCGGTGCGTTTGGCCAGGCGAGTCAAGCAAGCGTGTTGGCTCGTGCTCAGAGTGAGTTGGGTACGGCCGGTATTGATTTGGTGAAACAGGTAACCACTACTCAGCCGTACATCGTTGGTGGTGGGCATTTGAAAGTTGTTGCGTACGACTTTGGAATCAAGAGCACGATTCTTCGTTGCTTGAGCGAAATTGCGACAGTGCATGTAGTTCCTGCGGATTACTCGGCTGAACAAGTATTGGCGCTACAACCTGACGGCGTGTTTTTGTCTAATGGACCTGGTGATCCTGAAACTGTTAGCGGCGCACCTGCGGCGATTCGCGCCATCATTGAACAAGGCGTACCGATGTTTGGCATTTGCCTTGGACATCAGCTCATGGCACTCGCACTCGGAGGCAAAACATTCAAGTTGCCGTTCGGTCACCACGGGGCAAATCATCCTGTGCGCAACTTGCGCACGGGTTCCATTGAAATCACTAGCCAGAATCACAACTTCTGTGTCGACCCTGCATCACTGAGTGGCGTAGCTGATATCACTCACACCAATCTCAATGATCAAACCAACGAGGGTATGCGCGTTCGCGATGTTCGCGCTTTCAGCGTGCAGTATCACCCCGAAGCCGGTCCAGGCCCGCACGACAGTCGATATTTGTTTAATGAATTTGCAGAACTGATGGGACAACGCTGATGCCACGCCGTAGTGATTTGAAATCAATTCTGATTATTGGCTCCGGTCCAATCGTTATTGGTCAGGCTTGTGAGTTTGACTACTCGGGCACACAGGCGTGTCGAGTGTTGAAGGAAGAGGGTTACCGAGTCATCTTGGCTAACTCGAACCCAGCAACAATCATGACCGACCCAGATTTTGCTGATCGAACATATATCGAACCACTCACGGTTGACGTTGTTGCAGCAATCATCGCGAGAGAAAAGCCTGATGCTGTTTTGCCAACACTTGGAGGTCAGACCGCATTGAATTTGGCAATGGCCTTGCACGCTCGCGGACTAGTAGGAGTGCCAGGCACACCAGAACTTATTGGTGCGAATGCAGAGGCGATCGCAACGGCAGAGGATCGCGAAAAATTTAAGATTGCGATGATCGAAATTGGTCTTAATGTTCCGGTGAGCGGTGTAGCTCACAATATGGAAGAGGCCTTGGCGGTTCGCGATGAAATCGGATTGCCTGCCATTATTCGACCTGCATATATTTTGGGTGGTCGTGGCACTGGTATCGCACACAGCGAAACAGATTTTAAAAAGATTGTTGCGGACGGCTTACTGGCCAGCCCCATTGGCGAAGTGTTGATTGAAACGTCGATTGCCGGTTGGAAAGAATACGAGCTTGAAGTGATGCGTGATCGTGCCGACAACTGCGTAATCATTTGTTCGATCGAAAACATTGATCCGATGGGCGTCCATACGGGCGACTCAATCACAGTTGCTCCAGCGATGACTCTTTCTGACGTCGAGTATCAAAAAATGCGAGATGCCGCTTTCGCATGCATCCGCAGGGTGGGTGTCGAGACGGGTGGTTCCAACGTCCAATTTGCTGTTAACCCACTGACAGGTGAGCAGGTTGTGATCGAAATGAACCCGCGAGTTTCACGCTCGTCTGCTTTGGCATCTAAGGCAACTGGCTTTCCGATCGCAAAAATCGCAGCCAAGTTGGCAGTTGGTTACACCTTGGATGAGATTTCCAATGACATCACCAAGATGACGCCGGCAAGTTTTGAGCCGGTGATCGATTATGTGGTTACGAAGATCCCTCGTTGGGCCTTCGAGAAGTTTCCAGGCACATCTGGCGTATTGGGTACACAGATGCAAAGCGTCGGCGAAGCAATGTCGATTGGCCGTACTTTTGCCGAAAGCTTGCAAAAGGCGCTTCGCTCGCTCGAAAATGGTCGTTCTGGATTGAATTGCGATCCACCAGAACTCTTGATGCGCGAGAAATCTGATGATGAGATGTTGGCGCAAATTGCGATCCCTACGCCCGAGCGTATTTTTCAAGTAGGAGAGTGCGTCCGTCGGGGTATTTCTCGCGAGCGTATTTATGAAGCGTGCCGCATCGACTATTGGTTCCTTGACCAGATGTCGATGATCACTGATGAGCGCGAAGAATTGGATGCATGTGGCATCAAAAAAATGACGGTGCGTTCGTGGCGACGCGCAAAGCGACTCGGTTTCTCTGACGCCCAATTGGCATATCTGTGGAAGATAGAAGAATCAACGGTGCGTGCAACACGAATTGCCGCGGGCGTGATTCCTACCTACAAGGCTGTTGATACATGTAGTGCCGAATTCGCTGCACAAACCCCGTATCACTATTCGACATACGAAGATGAAAACGAAGTGCACCACTCGACGAAGCCCAAGGTGATCATTTTGGGTAGTGGGCCAAACCGCATCGGTCAGGGGATCGAGTTTGACTATTGCTGCGTGCATGCAAGTTTCGCTCTGCGCGATGCAGGCTTTGAAACAATCATGGTCAACTGCAACCCAGAAACGGTGTCGACCGATTACGACACTTCGGATCGCTTGTACTTCGAGCCACTGACGCAAGAAGACGTAATGAATGTGATTGAAGCAGAGACTCTTGCTGGTGGAGTAGCGCCTCGAGTGATAGTCGGCCTGGGTGGCCAGACGCCGTTGAAGTTGGCAAATCATATTCCTGTCGAACTCATCGCTGGTACGTCACCACATTCAATTGACATTGCCGAAGACCGAAAGAAGTGGAGTGCTTTGTGTGAACAACTCAAGATCACTCAGCCTCCTGGTGGAACCGCGTTGACGATTGATGAAGCTAAAAAGATTGCGTTAAAAGTTGGCTATCCGGTTTTGGTGCGTCCTAGCTATGTGTTGGGCGGACGGGCGATGCAGATTGTGCACGATGAAGCACACCTGGAGCGCGCGATGCACGAGCTCAGTGTTGCTGGAACTCTCGGCAGGGAGGGCGGACTTTCGTCAGAACGACCCGTTCTCATCGATCGATTTTTGGATGACGCCACTGAAATTGATGTTGATGCTATTCGCGATTCAACTGGCGAAGTGCTGATCGGCGCAGTGATGGAGCACGTTGAGGAGGCCGGGGTTCACTCTGGAGACTCTGCATGCGTCATTCCTCCTCCGACTCTTGAGGCTTGGGTTATTGAGGCAGTCGAGTCATACACAAAAGTGATTGCCAATGCACTGGATGTGCGTGGACTGATCAACGTGCAATTTGCCGTAGCAAGTTCACAGATCTACGTGATCGAAGCAAATCCACGAGCAAGTCGAACTGTCCCGTTCGTTGCTAAAGCAACCGGTGTGCCATTGGCAAAAATCGCAAGCAGAGTAATGCTTGGAGCATCATTGGCTCAATTGCGCGCAGAAGGTCTTTTGAAGAAGCCCGTCAACGGAAAACACGTTTCGGTCAAAGAAGCTGTGTTGCCATTTAGTCGCTTCCCAGAAGTTGACACGGCGCTAGGACCAGAGATGCGTTCGACTGGCGAAGTGATGGGCATCGACTCTACGTTCGGTCGAGCATTTGTGAAGGCTGAGATTGCTGCAGGAACCGAATTGCCAACAAGCGGCATGGTGTTCTTGTCACTCAACGACCGAGATAAGCCAAGCGGACTTGTGGTTGCTAAGCGACTACGCGAGTTGGGTCTTGGTATTGCAGCGACGACTGGTACCGCGGATTATTTGCAGCGTTTCGGTCATCCTGTTGACCGTGTCGTCGGAAAAGTTTCAGAAACAGCAGCCAAAAAAGATGCACAACCAGACGATGCTGTTGAGTTAATCAAGCGTGGTGAGATTGCGTTTGTGATCAATACTCCGCAAGGCAGAGGCGGTCGATCGGATGGCGAAGCAATTCGCAAAGCAGCAAATATCTTCAGGGTTTCATCAGTGACAACAATCAATGCGGCCTTGGCGGCTATGCAAGGTCTGTTTGAGCAACAAGAGCATCCACTTGAAGTGAAATCGTTGCAGGAGTATCACCAGCAGTGAGACTGCGATCGCGATCACCGCAATTGGCAACGCACGTTGGTTCGGTAACGCTAAAAAACCCGGTGATGACCGCTTCGGGCACATCCGGACTCGGTGTTGAACTCGATGCATATATGCCCCTGCGCGAACTTGGTGCAGTAGTCGTTAAGTCTTTAGCGGCATTTGAATGGGGCGGTAACCCCAAACCGCGGTTGCATCCGACGGCGAGTGGGATGCTGAATGCGGTTGGACTTCAAGGTCCAGGTGTCGAGCAATGGATTGCGAATGATTTGCCGCAACTCGTAGATATCGACGCAACCGTTGTGTGCAGCATCTGGGGTTTTGGAGTGCAAGATTATGTTGACGCGGCTCGCATGCTCGCGCCAGTCAAAGACAAAATTGCAGCGTTGGAGATCAATTTGTCATGCCCAAATATCAAAGCGGCGGTAGTTGGCGAAAATAAACCGCACGCGATGTTTGCTCACGATGCAGATCTCGCTGCGCAGATTGTTGAGGCGTCTCAAGTTTCTGGTGTACCGCTGTGGGCAAAATTGTCACCCAACACGGACCGCATTGGTGATGTTGCTGAGGCTTGCATGAATGCGGGAGCCCAGGCATTGACATTGGTGAACACGTCTCTTGGAATGATCATCGACTCAACGACTGGTCGACCAGCCCTTGGTAATGGCGGCGGCGGATTATCTGGCAGAGGGATACATCCGGTTGCTGTTCGTGCTGTTTTTGATATTTACGCTCGGATACCAGGCGTGCCGATTGTTGGCGTCGGTGGGGTGTCAAATGGCGTCGAGGCCCTCGAGATGATGTTGGCTGGCGCGAGCGCGGTGCAGGTTGGCACTGCGTCATTCGCCGAACCACGTGCCGCGTACCGAATTGCTGGTGAATTATGCAGGTGGGCAGAGCGCCACAAGATCTCGAGTTGGTCTGAGGTGGTTGGTCTGAGCCACCGCGGTGGTTTTCGTGCTCCAGGCAAGTAGAGATCACTGGTCAACGGTAAAATAGATCAATGACGACCTCAACCAGACTGCCGAGCGAACGTCATGCAGCTGTGTTGCCATTGCACCTTTTGCGTCAACAAATGGACGTCGTTCTTAGGCAAGTTGAAACTGGATCACTCACAATTGATTCGATTTTGTCGCAGAGTGACCTCGATGAAGCCAGCAGTGTGTTGTACGTGTGCAAGTTGATTGAAGTGATTCCCGGAATTGGAAAAGTTAAAGCGCGGCATTTGTTGGCGCAAATGAATGTGAGCGAGACAGAGCGAACTGGCAACTTAAATATGGATCAACGGAAGAGACTTGTGCAGTTGATTGATGATGAGGTCGCTGCGTCATGAGTGTTAACAGCAAATCATTGATCATTGTTGTCTCCGGGCCCGGTGGTGTTGGTAAAAGTACGATTGTTGAAGAACTTGTGAAACGCGATGATCGATTGTGGCTCAGCCGGTCATGGACAACTCGCGAGCGTCGCCAAGGCGAGATGCAGGACGCATACAAATTTGTCACACACGACCAATTTCGCGAGCACATTGCAGCAGGTGGATTTTTGGAGTGGACTGAATTTTTGGGAAATCTGTACGGAACTCCAATGCCAAAAGCGCCAGAAGGCAAAGACATTGTTCTCGAAATTGAAGTGGATGGTGCGCAACAAGTTAAGCGACTACATGTTGATGCGCTGTTGTTGTTTGTATTGCCACCGACACGAGAAGAACAAAAAGCTCGATTGGTTGGTCGGGGAGATGCAGAGCAAAAGGTAGTTCAGCGACTACAAAAAGCGGAAGATGAAGAGCCAGTTGGCAAGGCTCTTGCCGACTATGTATTGATAAATGACGATTTGGCCGAGACGGTCACCGAAATGCTGGACCTGATAGCCCGCGAGCGAGCAAACCGCTCGAAGTAGCCAAAACGGCCGTTTTGTGCCCTATTTGCAGGTACAATCAACGCTTCGGTGAGTCGCTTTGGCCCCGAACCAGAATTGAAAGGCAAACCCGTGGCAACTGAAGACACCATGATGAACCCCCGCATCGAGAGCTTGATGAAGCGCACTGCATCCAAGTTTGGCCTTGTCACATTGTCGGCACGTCGCGCTCGCGAGATCAACTCATATTTCAACCAGTTGGGTGAAGGCCTTGGAACAATGGTTCCGCCACAGGTGAGCTCAACTTCGCGTAAGCCACTTTCAATCAGTTTCGAAGAAATTGCTGCTGACAAAATTTTGAGTGTTCCATTGTCGGTCTACGAAGAATTAGAAGCCGAGCTGGATGAAGAGTTGTTGGACGCAGTAGCTGACGACGTCGTGAGCGAGCTCGAAGCAGTAGAAGTAGCTGCCGAGGAAGTTGTTGAAGCGGCAGTAGAAGCAGAAGTTGTTGCCGAAGCCGCTGTCGAAGCAGCAGCCGAGTAACTCATTCGCAGTTGAGTTTTAACTCTCACTGGTACTGATGAATTTGCTCGCCGGCAAACACATTGTTCTTGGTGTGTGCGGTGGCATAGCCGCATACAAGTCGGTTGAGTTGTGTCGATTGTTGGTTGATGCAGGTGCACATGTTGCGCCAATCATGACGAGTGATGCAGAACATTTCATAGGCAAGGTAACGCTGTCGGCGCTTGCTTCCGAACCCGTGCACACAACGCTGTGGGATGATGCGGATCCGATTCCGCACACACGGCTCGGACAACGGGCCGACTTGATTGTTGTTGCACCAACCACCGCACGCGTCCTCGGTGCATATGCGGCTGGAATCTCTAGTGATCTTCTGACTGCAACTCTGATTGCAACTCGCGCACCCGTACTGGTGTGTCCAGCAATGCACACGGAGATGTGGGAGCACCCTGCAGTGCAAGAAAACATTTCGACTCTTCGCCGACGTGGTGTCAACGTCTTGGATCCCGAATCGGGTCGGTTGGCAGGTGGCGATTTTGGGGCAGGACGACTTGCTGATCCGCAGCGCGTCTTTGACGAGATCGTGCAGCTGCTCACCCCGGGTGATCTGTACGGAACTCATGTTGTTGTAACAGCGGGGGGTACTCGCGAACCAATTGATGCTGTGCGTGTGATTGCTAATCGTTCGAGCGGCAAGCAGGGTTATGCAATTGCTGCAGAGGCAAATTCTCGAGGCGCCAAAGTAACTCTGATTTCTACGGTTGAGATCGCGGTCCCATTTGGTGTCACACTGATTTCTGTAGAGACTGCACAACAGATGCAAGACGCGGTCAATTTGAGCGCTCAGCAAGCCGATGTTGTAATCATGGCCGCTGCGGTTGCCGATATGCGACCAATTGCGGCGTCAACGTCAAAAATGAAAAAGAACGTTGCGACTGGTGTGATCGATGGATTGGAAAGCATTGCGCTTGAAGCGACTCCCGACATCCTCGCGGGTTTGGGAGTGTCAAAGCGACCTGGTCAGGTGTTGGTGGGATTTGCTGCTGAGACGGAGAATCTTGTTGCTAATGCTCAGGCCAAATTGCATCGTAAAAATGTTGACCTTATTGTCGCCAACAATGTTGCCGATGCAGGGGTTGGCTTCGGTCATGAAACAAATGCGGTAACGCTGGTTTCAAGCGGGGCAGAGCCAGTTGTTGTCGGGTTGACCGATAAGCGTTCGATAGCCAAATCGGTAATGGACGCGGTAGTCCGAATCCGTAGCCACTCGACCCACTAGTCTCGTCACGAACTATCTACTAAGGAGCAACGTTGAAGAACTTCACATTTACCTCTGAAAGCGTCACCGAGGGTCACCCAGACAAGATGGCTGACCAAGTCTCCGACGCGGTACTCGACGCGATTCTCGCAGAAGATCCACAAGGACGTGTTGCATGTGAAACGCTCCTCACGACAGGTTTGTGCGTTGTTGCCGGAGAAATCACAACATCTGCATATGTCGATATCCCTAAGTTGGCTCGCGAAGTAATCAAAGACATTGGTTACGACAACGCTTTGTACGGTTTTGATGGCAACACATGTGGTGTGATCGTCTCGATCGACGAGCAGAGCACCAACATCGCGCAAGGTGTGGATAAATCTGAAGAGTTGCGTGCCGGCAAAAGCGGCGAAGATTTGCTCAACAGTCAAGGTGCAGGCGACCAAGGAATGATGTTTGGTTATGCATGTGATGACACTCCAGAGTTGATGCCACTTCCAATTTGGCTTGCACACCGCATGGCCGAGAAGTTGGCTGAAGTACGAAAGTCGGGTGCAATTCCGTACTTGCGCCCAGACGGCAAAACCCAAGTCACTTTTGAATACGAGAATGGCAAGCCAGTTCGTTTATCAACCGTATTGATCTCGACTCAGCACGCCGATGGAACACCGCGCGACACGGTGATTCGTCCGGATTTGATCGAACAGGTTATTCGTCCAGTTATTCCTGCACAGTTTGCGAACGACAAGTACGCAGTGCACGTCAACCCAACAGGCGAGTTCGTCAAGGGTGGGCCACATGCAGACACTGGTTTGACCGGTCGCAAGATCATCGTTGACACATACGGTGGTATGGGTCGTCACGGTGGTGGTGCATTCAGCGGAAAAGATCCATCCAAGGTTGATCGTTCGGCCGCATACGCCGCGCGTTGGGTTGCCAAGCACGTAGTTGCATCTGGTGCAGCTACGCGTTGCGAAGTACAAGTGGCCTACGCCATTGGCATGGCGCAACCGATCAGCATCTTGGTCGAAACATTTGGAACGAGCGTTGTGAATGAAGAACTCATCGAAGACGCAGTTCGTTCGGTGTTTGATCTTCGTCCAGCAGCAATCTTGCGTGATCTCGACTTGAAGCGTCCGATCTATCGCAAGACAGCCGCGTATGGTCACTTCGGCCGACAAGACCCAGATTTCACTTGGGAGACATTGTCGCGCTTGAAGGAATTCAAAGCCGCAGTCAAACTCTGATCAGTCGTGATGTCGTGGCGGTAATCGCACGCATCGTTCCTGATGTAACCGGTGTTGACAAGGTTTTTGACTACCTCGTACCTGACACGCTTGTTCATAGCCTTTGTGTAGGTGATCGCGTTCGTATTCCTCTGCACAATCGCAATGTTGCGGGTTGGGTAATGCAGCTTGGAGACACGACATCGCAATTTTCAGACGTAGACGAAAGTCGTCTGTTGTCGGTGATCAAGATTTTGGGCAAGGGACCGTCTCAAGAGATTGTGGATCTTGCACGTTGGGCAGCCAACTTGTGGGTTGGACGACTTCGCGCATTTTTTGTAACCGCATCGCCGGCAACACTTGTTGCGGCGTTACCTGGCTCGCGCTACACGCAAGTATCGACGCGCAAGAAGTTTGATCTCGACCCACAAATTGTCGATGCAATCGATTCATCGCGTATTTCGGTAGTGCGCAGAGGTCCGGCTTGCAGCCCTCGTTCAATAGTGCTTACTGCCGCCGCACAGGGCCCTGTACTTGTTGTCATCCCAACTCTCAATCGCGCACGTCTCATGGCGGCGTCCTTGCGTGAGTACGGACTCAGCGTTGCTGTTATGCCACAAGATTGGGCAGTCGCTGTTGGAGGAGTTGATGTGGTGATTGGCGCGCGTTCGGCAGTCTGGTCGAGTGTGCCTGACTTGAAGAGCATCGTCGTCATTGATGAACACGATGATGCCCTGCAAGAGGAGCGCTCACCTTCATGGCATGCTCGAGATATTGCAGTGCAACGCGCAATGCAACTTGGGGTTGCCTGCTTATTGGTGTCGCCAGTTCCAAGCCTTCGGGCTCTGCATAGTGTTGACGGAGTCGTGGCAAGTCTGGATCCAGTCAGTGAGGCGAATCATTGGCCAGTAATCCAGGTAGTCGATCGTCGACTAGACGAACGTTGGTCATCATCGATGTTGTCGTCAGATTTGATCGAGCAGTTGAGGGATCATTCGCGTCGCATTGTGTGCGTGCTCAATGTAAAGGGGCGTGCAAGATTGCTTGCATGCGGTAGTTGTCGCGAACTTGTGAGATGCGATGTCTGTGAAGCAGCAATGACAATGTCTGCGGGCAAACAGCTCGAATGTCCGAGGTGTGCAAACGCGCGACCTGCGGTGTGCATCAAATGTGGCTCTGGAAAATTGGCAGTTATCAAAGCAGGTGTGTCGCGCTTGCGCGAAGAATTGGCTGCTGCTGCCGGAAGACGCATTGACGAAGTCGTGGAGATTTCGGGCGGCGATGCTGCTGAAAAAAATGAGAAAGATAAAAATAGTGAAGTTGTTGATCAAACTAAAATGCTGTTTGTGGGCACTGAAGCCGCGCTGCATCGTGTGCGCGATGTGGACACGGTTGTTTTTCTTGACATTGATCAAGAGATCTCTGCGCCTCGATATCGGGCTGCAGAGATCACGCTTTCCCTGGTAGTTCATGCCGCTCGATTGGTGGCACGCTCTCAACGCGAGATGAAGAGTGCAAGTGCAACAAGCAAGACCAGTGGTGGACTGGTGATGATTCAATCGATGCTGGCGGATCACGCCTTATTGCGCGGTCTCTCTTCTCATGATCTTGGGGAGTTTGTACAAGGGGAAATGTCGAGACGAGAGTTGATGCAGCTACCCCCGTTTGGCGCTTTAGCTCAAGTGAGCGGAGCCGGTGTCGAACAGGTGGCTGACATTTTGCGCAATAACGTCCTGTTGCAGGTTTCCACAACAAACAAAGAAGCTGTGTTGGTGAAGTCAAGCGATTGGGCAACGCTTGCGAATTCACTTTCGGACGCGCTGACGAATGCAGCGACGCGCGGCAAGAAAACTCTTCGGACTAAAATTCAGATTGATCCGCCCCGCGCGTAGGTCGTACGCGCAGAACTCGGAAACCTTGTTTGCTGACGAGGCGATCAACTTGGTAGCCAATTGATGTGAGCCAAACTGCAAGAGAGTCGGAGCCCAAATTTCTGTTGACAACGAGCCAGGCTTCACCCGTATCGGTAAGTTTTGACAACCACAATTGCAAAAGTGCGTGTAACTCGATTTTTCCTATTCGGATGGGAGGGTTGGACCAGATGAGATCAAACCGCAAATCCTGAGGGACCGAGGTCGGAGAATACGAAGTGATGTTTGACAGATTGTTGAGCTTGGCATTTGAGGCTGTCAGTGCGGTCGCGCGTTCGTTGACATCAACTGCGTAAACGGATGCCTTCGGTGAACGTGTTGCAAGTGTGAGCGCTATTGCACCCGAGCCGCATCCGAGGTCGAGAAAGTTGCCTCTTGCAGGAGGTCGTGCGGCAGCATCAATCAGCACCATGGTGCCGGCATCGATTCCTTTGCGCGCAAAAACCCCACTGTCGAGTACCACCTGCAAAACTTTGTCGTCAACATGAAGCGATGCGGTTTTTTGTTTGCTCGTGCCCGCAGTTGACTGTGTCCGTGGTTGGTTGGTGAAGTACTGCTCGTCGCTCATATGCCTCGCTAGCCTTACACCATATGGCACAGAACACTCCGACAGGCGCACCACACGGTGGGTTTACGATTCGAACCTATGGAGACCCCGTGCTCAAAAGCATGGCGGCCGAAGTCACGAATGTCGACGGCAAGATTGCAACTCTGTGTGAGCAGATGTTCGAAATGATGTACGAAGCCCCTGGTCTTGGTCTGGCCGCACCACAGATCGGTGTGCAGAAGCAGATTTTTGTTTATGACGTGGATGACGACCCACAGATCATTTTGAACCCAACGATTGTTGAGTCATCTGGCGAGTGGGTGTACGACGAAGGATGTCTCTCGATACCCGGTTTGTATGTAGAGATGTTGCGCCCGAAGCAAGTACTTGTGCGCGGGTTGTCTATCGACGGAGAAGAGATCCAGATCGAGGCGGACGAGCTATTGGCGCGCTTGTTTCAGCACGAGATTGATCATCTCAATGGAGTTTTGATGTTTGACCGCATGACCACCGATCAACGAAAACTTGCTTTAGCTGAATATCGACGACAGGAAGAGCAACCGAAGAACAGCGAACCGGTGCACTTGCGATTGACGTGACAGTGATTGCAGCGTTGCCGAAGGGACGAACAGAACACGTCATCTTTTTTGGCACTCCTGAAATTGCGGTCGGTCCACTTCGTGCGCTTGTCGCAGCGGGTTTTACCGTCGACCTTGTGGTGACGGGTGTAGATAAGCGCAGGGGACGTGGTTCGCAATTATCTCCTAGTCCCGTCAAGCAGGCAGCATTGGAATTGCAGATCCCTGTAAGTCACGATGTGGCTGATGCAATTGCTCTCGTGACTCGTAGTAACGCGATTTCAACCGACAGTTTGATGGGCGTGGTCGTTGCGTATGGCCACATCATTTCGGCCGAAGCATTGCAAGTGTTGCCCATGATCAACATTCACTATTCGTTATTGCCCAGATGGCGCGGCGCGGCACCTGTCGAGCGTGCACTGCTTGCAGGAGACGAACAAACCGGTGTGTGCATCATGCAAGTCGTCGAACAATTGGACGCAGGGGATATTTTGTCGTCAGCGATCACTCAGATTTCACAGACCGACACAACGGCTACGTTGCGCGAACGCCTTGGACAGATTGCAAATCCGTTGTTAATCGATGTGTTGAGTAATGGTGTAACAACAACTCAACCGCAAAGTGGCGATGTAGTTGTGGCAGCAAAGATCACGCAAGTAGATCTTGAAATCGATTGGACTAAACCTGCGGCGGTCATTGACCGGCAGGTGCGAGTAGGCGGTGCTTTTACGTTCTTTCGTGACAAGCGGTTAAAAATTTATTCACTCAAAGTTTCAGCCGAGATTTTCATCTCGGAATCTGGCAACATGGTTGTTGTGAATGATCGAGTGTTGGTGGCATGTGGCCAAGGAGTTGTCGAACTTGTCGAAGTTCAACCAGAGGGCAAGCCTCGCATCAGCGCGGAAGATTGGAAGAAGGGTGCGCGATTGGACGCGCAAAGTCGGCTCGGTTCATGAATGGCGTAGTCGCAAGTTTCAACAGTCATAGAGGTCTCGGCTACATCGCAGTAGGTGAAGAGCAGTACCTATTTCACTGTGCTGAGATTGTGGATGGAACTCGAGAAATTGAAATTGGTGCGCAGGTCACTTTCGTAGTTGCTCAGCGATTCGGCAATCTCGAGGCTTCAGAGATCATCAAGCTGTAGGTGGTGCTATGGCGCCTTTGATTTGCACGAAAGCCAATCGGATATTGCCTAGGGCATCGTTGAGTGTCGCGTGCTCGTCTCCAAGTCGTGGCCCAAGACCTTCGACGAGGCAGGCGACAGCGTCAATAGCGAGTGCGGCTTCAACCAAATGCGGTGGCTCGGCTGACAGATGGATGGCTGCCAATTCGTAAAGACCCATGATGTGGTTCACAACAACCACTTCTGCTGGGGCCTCTCCCAAGCGTTCCCGGGCGTCAGCAAGGGCATCGGCGGCGTCTTCGAGTTGGTCAGTATTTGGATCGGTGGGGAGTTGACTCATGTGCGATACGCTAATAGCCCAAGTGGGGAACATTGTTCCTCCACCTGACCACAAGATTTCAGCACAAAAATCGTCTTGAGAGACGTGAACCGCGGCTGGCAAGTGCGTTTGGGTCGGCTGTGCTGGTGAGGCTTTGTGCCCAGCGCTTCGACTTCTGCGCGCCTTCCAACTCGGTGAACATCACTTGAGACGTCATCAACTACAGGAGGCCACACCGCTTGCATAAGAGAGTCCAGCCATAGCACCGCC
>WLPO01000049.1 GCA_009698745.1 Actinomycetota bacterium | reverse complement strand
ATTCGACTCCAACTCGGCTGGCGCAAAGGCCTACCGAGCAGTTGCATTGGAGGTGAGTGGTGGCGCGCCGCAGCGGATTGGGTAAAGGCTTAGACGCGCTTATCCCCACCAACCGAAACACTGGCAATACCGCAAGTGGTACAAGTACCAGTGACGGTACTAGCACAGAATCGGCAACAGGGCTTAAAGACATTCCTGTAAACGCAATTGATCCAAACCCAAATCAGCCACGCGTACATTTTGACGAAGCTTCACTGGCTGAATTAACCGCATCAATATCGGCAATTGGTGTGCTGCAGCCAATTTTGGTGCGTCCAGATGAAAACAATCGCTATCAGTTAATTGCAGGCGAGCGCCGCTGGCGCGCTGCATCACGTGCTGGATTGCAAATGATTCCAGCAATTGTGCGAGTAACCGATGACGTTTCGTCGGTTGAACAGGCACTTGTTGAGAACTTGCATCGCCAAGACCTCACTCCACTTGAAGAAGCGGCTGCCTATCAGCAACTACTTGAAGACTTCAATATGACGCACGAGCAAGTTGCAAGCAAGGTGGGCAAAAGTCGTTCTGCTATCACCAACGCATTACGACTACTCGGCCTTCCACCATCCATTCAGTCGTTGCTTGCCGATGGCCGTTTGTCTGCGGGTCATGCAAAGGCGTTACTTGGCACCCCCGATCGTTCGCTGCAAGAACAACTTGCAAAACGCGCAGTCGAGATGGGTTGGACTGTTCGAGGTGTCGAGGAAGCAGTTCGTGACAGCCAACCCGCATCAACCACGTCGGTTGGGGGAGCAGGCGCGGGTACAGCAGGCAAGTCGTCTGGAAAATCAGCCGCTTCAACCGGAGCAAAGACCACCACGTTGCGACCACCGGGTCTGCTCGAACTTGAAGGATTGCTTGCCGAGCACCTACAAACCTCTGTCGGTGTCACCATGAGTGGCAAACACGGCAAAGTCACTATTGATTTTGCTGACTTGGAAGATCTTGAGCGGATTTACCGACTCATGACCGAAGGTCCTCAATCAGAGGATTAGTCACAGAGACTCACTAGCGCTCGGAAAACCCTACGTCTCACGTGGAGCATGAGCGTAAACCAGTACTTGACAGTCCTCACAGACTGTGAACAAACCTGTGGATAACCCGAGAAACGGTTACTCAGAAGGACTTTGAGGGGCAAACCAGCCCGCAATCCCCGCACTCAGAGCGCTGACAACAGTGTCAAACCCTGGTTGAAGACCCTGCCCAAAAATACATAACACTGCGGGCATTCGTGTTGCTCGCAGGATGGGAAGCCGCATGCCCTTGACTGCAAATTGCCCAAAACCAACCGCCTCGAGTTGTGCTGCGATGGCCTCCGCTAGGCGGCGACCCCCCGGCGAACTGAAACCTTCGGTTTCATAAAAAACAATGTCGTGGTGTTGTGCGGTTGACGCTGCAATTCCGACATACACATCTGCTTGAAAACTATTGGCAGACGTTGCGTGCAAAGTTGGATCCGATTCTTCTACAGTCATGACGTCGTCGTATTGCTCACGCAATCTTCTGGTCAAACCACGCGAGACACTTTGCAAGTCACCAAAGCAACCAACCACGATCTTGAGCGAATTGCCTACCTTGGCAGCATTATAAAGTTTCTCAGATTCGCGTACCGAAACTATTCCCGGACCAGTTCCGGTTTGGCTACTCATTCGTGACAGAGCTTGCAGTGTTTCGGCACCACAAATGCCATCTGCAACAAGTCCGTAGTTTTGTTGAAAGTCGGTGAGTGAGTGAACGGTGTTGGGTCCGAGTATTCCGTCTATGCGACCACAATCGAAACCAAGCAGCGCAAGATTTGTTTGAAGCGCCATGACGTCATCGCCGCGCAGATGCGGGGATGTGAGATACAACAAACGCGCACCACTCAACCATGAAGCCTCAATAAGTGCATCCCACGCATTGCGATCGCAAACACCGTCTTGGGGCAAACCCCGATTGGCCTGAAATTCTCGCAGCGCTGTATGGGTAAATTCGCAGAAATAGCCTTGTTCCACAAGCGAATCATCAAGCGTGCCAAGGGCGTGTAGCCGTTGCTGCATTGCAGCTACGGCATTATTGCGCTGATGGAGAGTTAGTGGGAAGTTGGGAGAAATTCTGCAAGCTCCTGTAGCAGTTGACCCTTACCTTTTGCTCCGACCAAACGCTTTTGTACTTCACCGTTGTTAAAAATCAACAGTGTTGGAATGCTCATCACACTAAATCGCTGTGCAATGTCTCCGTGTGCATCAACATCGAGTTTTGCAATGGTCACTTTTCCGGCAAGTTCGGCTGAGAGCTCTACAAGCACTGGCGCAATTGCTTTGCATGGCCCACACCACTCTGCCCAAAAGTCAACAAGTATTGGAGTATTCGAGCTCTTTACGGTCTCGTCAAAGCTGCTGCTCGTGAGGGTGATAATTCCGTCTGCCATGGTGGTCCAGTCCATTTTTATCGTTGAGTAAATGACGTTGTGCAACATAATACCCACGCCAACATTCAACTCTGGACTATGAGTGCTGTGCCTCTAGCCACCGCTCACAATCAATGGCCGCCATACATCCAGAACCAGCAGCAGTAATGGCCTGCCGATACGTGTGGTCTTGCACGTCTCCACATGCAAAGACGCCGTCAATATTGGTGTAGGTCGAGCCAGATTTTGTAGTCAAATATCCGGTGTCTTCCATCTGCAAGATGCCCTTAAACAAATCGGTGTTTGGTCGATGACCAATTGCCACAAATATGCCGGTGACATTCATGGTGGAAACTTCACCAGTAACCGTGTCGGTCATTTCGATGCCGCTCACTTTGTCGTCACCCATCACGCGAGTTACTTGTTTGTTCCAAATGAAGGAAATCTTCTCGTTCTTGAATGCGCGGTCTTGCATGATTTTGGAAGCACGTAGCGAATCGCGACGATGAACGATGGTGACCTTCGATGCAAACTTGGTAAGAAACTGGGCTTCTTCAAGTGCCGAGTCACCGCCACCAACCACAACGATTTCCTGACCACGGAAGAAAAACCCGTCACACGTTGCACATGTTGAAAGACCGTGACCAATTAGGCGTTTCTCTTCTTCGAGGCCCAACATCAACGATTGCGCGCCGGTGCTGACAATAATTGCGTCGGCGGTGTATTCGGTGTCGCGAACCCATGCGCGAAACGGCCTGGATGAAAAGTCGACTTTTGTAACTTTTTCGGTAATGAATTCGGTTCCAAATCGAATCGCCTGATCGCGACAGCGCATCATCAATTCTGGCCCCATGATGCCCTCTGGAAAACCAGGAAAGTTTTCGACTTCGGTTGTCAACATCAACTGACCACCAGGCTGATCAGATGTGGAGGAAGGCTCACCCTCGATAACAAGTGGTTGCAGGTTGGCTCGAGCGACATAAATCGCAGCGGTCAGTCCAGCAGGACCTGATCCAATAATCAAAACTTTGCTGTGCAATGGTGTGGTCATAGGGGTTTCTTTTCTGTTTGGTCGAAATTTAGTCTTGCGGATGGCGGCGGCGCATCAACAACATACCAATGACACAAAATACGCCACCAATGATTACATAGGTCGCCCATACTGCGGTGTCGCGAGACCACCAAATATCGAGCAGTGAATGCATTGCGCGAATTCCGCCAATTACAAGAACGATCACCACAAAGATGGCGCCAACAATTGCCATGCTTCCAAAAATAAGAGCCCGAACAATCGCTACTGCGGGACGCGTTGTACGGTCGCGAACAAAGGCAACAATTCGGTCGATCGCGTCAACCGTGCGAGATGCCCACTGCGGATCGGTAAACGGATTGGAAGGCATACGACAAGGCTAACTTGCCTGGAACGTGACTCCCGAGAGCAATCCTTGATACGGATTAGACCCACTGCACATCCCACTTTTTCCAATTTCACGCAATGCAAGAAGTACATATTGCGCAGGCTGAGCAATCACGAAGTTGGCACCGCGACGCTTCGTATTGTTGCCAGTTGCAACGCGTTGTCCCCAGCCAGCAAGTTGGGGCGGAGCAGAGTCAAGCGCTGCGTACACATCTATTTTCCACGGCGCGTTACCCATATATACGTTGAGAGTGCCAGTGGTTGGCGCTGAAAACTGAACGACCAAACCAACAAATTCTTTGCTACCGAAATACTTGTTTGCGTAACAAGTAGTTGTCCAATTGGTTTGTGGATTGCTGTCAAGAAGTAGTGGAACAAGTGCTTCGTTCTCTTCGCCATCATTGCCACTTGGGTCATAGCTCATAATCGAGACAATTGACGCTGGTCCTGTTGCAACAGGTGTGACTGGATCTACAACCGGTGCTTCAACTTGAGAACCTGTCTGAGTTTTTCTACCGGTGAACCACAACGCACCGCCACCAAGCAGCCCAACAATAACGAGACCGGCGACAATTTGGCGAAGACCGTTTGTTGATGGTTTTGGTAATCGCGCGGTTTGGTCGCGTTCGCGCTCAGGAGCATTCAAGAGCGGCTGGCCAACAATCGTGAGTCGAGAGGGCTGAGGTTTAGACGGAGCAGAAGGTGCAGATCGTGTAGTTGATCGCTCCAACATTTCTCCACCCACCACCATTAACCCTGAAGGGGGAGTGATTTCGGTGGTGCGGTCCAATTCTCCGGTGCGTGCTGCACGCAACGCAACAATGGTTTCTGCGGCGGTTGCATATCGATGGTCTGGATTGCGAGCGAGAAGTTTGTGAATGACCTTGACCAAGTTTGGCGAAAGCGAAGGTCGCAAACGAGCGAGGTCGGTCGGTTCACGCTGCAGTCTTGCAAGCGCGGTATCTGCATCGGTTTCACCAACAAAAGGCACGCGACCTGCAAGGCACTCATACAAAACAAGCCCAAGGCCATAGAGGTCGGCCCGTCCGTCAAGTGGTTTTCCTCGCACTTGCTCCGGCGAAAGGTATTTGGCGGTTCCCATCATGATGTTGTCATTGGTGAGATCGTCGCCACTTGACACGAGTGCTTTTGCGATACCGAAGTCGGCGAGCAAACAGCGCGCATCTGGAGTGAGCAAAATATTTCCTGGCTTGACATCACGATGCACAAAATTTTGTCGGTGCGCTTCTTCTAATGCTGCTGCAACAGATAACCCAATGTGAATGGTGAGCTGTGGTTGAAGTTTCTTTTGCTTATCAAGTACATCGCGCAAACTTTTACCCTGCACGTATTGCATGATGACAGCCTGACGACCGCCGTGTTCGATGCAGTCGTACACCGCAACGATGTTTGGGTGAGTAATGCCAGCACATGCAACCGCTTCGCGACGAAAACGCTCAGCAACATTGGCATCATGTGCCAAATGTGGTTTCAGTAGTTTGACAGCAACTTGCCGATGTAGAAAAGTGTCGCTGGCTAGCCACACCTCGGCCATGCCACCTCGGGCAATGCGGTGCTCGAGTTGATATCGGCCGCCAATAAGGCGTGAAAGTGGGCTGTCCTGACTCATCGCTGTGATGCGACAATACTTCCCAAACCCCTTATGAAACGGGGATATCTAGTACACGAGCAACTTACTTAGTGTGAAACGTGACGCCCATCGCTCGAGGACCAGTATGCGAGCCGATGATCGCACCAATGTCGCTCACCATGATCTCACCCGAGTAAAACTCGCGCAGTGAAGCAACAAACTCGTTTACATCGTCACACTCGGCCTGCAATACCGAGAGATTTTCAATTGCTCCAGCTTGTTTTACCGTGTCAAGAAGTAGAGCGACCGCCTTGCTGCGCGTGCGTTGCTTGCCACCTTCTTGAATGAGGCCGTCCTTGATTTGTAAAATCGGCTTAATCGCCAATGCAGAAGCGAACATAGCCTTTGCTCCGCTGATGCGGCCACCCTTTTTGAGGTTTTCGAGCGTGTCGAGCGCTGCCCACACCTGAGTTCTGGTAGCAAGATCATTGGCATACGCAGCGACTTCGTCCAAACTTGCGCCACTTGCAGCCTTTTTGGCGCACGCGACGGCGGCGATACCTTGACCCATTGATGCCGAACGGCTGTCTACTACTCGCACCGGAATATCACCAGCAACTGCGCGAGCAGCCAACTCGGCGCTTTGCATAGTTGCTGAAAGCTGGGACGAAAGCGAGATGACGACTATGCCTGTTGCGCCAGCATTAAACAGTCGACGAAATTCGGCTTCAAACTGACCCGGCGATGGTGCTGCAGTTTCTGGCAAAACAGCCGATGAACCACATCGCTCCCAAAATTGTGCGACGGACAACTGTTGGCGATCAATGAACTCTTCATCACCAAAGCGAAACGACAATGGAACGATTGAAATGTTGTTCGCGTCTGCGAGCGATTGAGGAATATCTGAGGCACTGTCAGTAACGATGCGAACGGTCATAGGTTTCAGTCTACAACAGGGTATTTATCCAACTATTGATTGACTTTTGCAGCAGACTTGCGACGATTGGTGCGCCAGTGACTGAACCACCATGCAAGCAACACAAGAGCAGCTGCGCCACTGACAACAAGTCCGAGACCAGCAATGGCAGCGACTCTTGCAGTGAGTTGAACACGTTGTCCCGCCTGCACTAATCCGTCTGGTGTATACAGCACAACTTCAATGGGGAAGCGTCCGCTCGCACGAGCAACAACAGGAATCACTAAATCAATCGCGCCATTTGCCGGCACTGTTACTACACGGTCGGCATTGGGGAACTGCAACTTTGCACTTGAGATCTCAACAGAAACTGTGAGGTCAACAGTGGCATCATTGCGAAGTTGCAATCTCAAATCACTTTTGCGTCCGCCAAGCGTAAAATTCAACGACCGCGGAACCTTCACCGATGCCCGCAGTATTCGAAGCTGATTGCGAAAACCTTTGAAGTACAACGCAAATTCGTCAGTACTCAGTCGGTCATCGAGCATGACCAATCGTGAAGTGTTCCAAGCAACATGTTGCGGAGCATCAGTTGGCAACATCCTGGATGTTGATGCGTATTCATCGGCGAGAGAATCGCTTGCCTTTCCTGCAACCGAGACGTCAACCCTATTTGAACGAGGTATTTTGACAAGTGTTGCCTCGCTGCTGGCACGCGGGAGCGAACTCAATGCTCGCAGTCGAAGCTGTGGTGCGCGGTCAATTGCAACCGCCAACGATGCAAGCAATGCAGGTTCAATTGGTGCGCCGGTTGTGGTGGTGAGAACTACAAAGTTTGACGCCACAACTCCACCACTATCGACAACTTCTTGTCGTTGAGCCAAAAGTTCGGCAGCAAGAGAATAAGCAGCAACTACTGGACTGTTTTGAGTGTTCGTAAGTGCCGCTGCATACAACGGATCTATTGTTCGCAGCGCGACATCACCCGAAATGCGATACGGCTTTGCATAGTTGTCCAGCTTCCCGATCTCTGCTGCTGCTTGCGGTGTGAGAACAACAGTGTTCACGTCGCACCCGTGCAACACTTCGGCTCCGTCCACATCGACAAGAACATTGGAAAACCAAACATTTGACGAAAGATTCTTCTCTCCGTTGCGGAGATCGATGATGTCATCTCCAAGTCCAAGTATTTGTGAGAAATCATTGGTTCGTCCCGTGCGCAAGGCGCTTGATGGATCAAGTGGAACAAATGGCGCGCGCATCAAATCGTGATTTGCAAACGCAGACTGAAGACGTGTTAATACTGCAATATCTGCAGGTTGGGTTGATCGGGCGAGACCGTCCAGGATTTCGGGCGAAACCTGCACAGACAGCGGCGCGGCGCCTCCTTCCAAGGACTGGGCGAGGTCTACTAATTGTTTTCTTGTGGCGTCGCTGATCACAACTGATCCGTCGGGAGCAAGAGCGAGCGGCGTAGTGATCGTTGATGCAATTGATATTGGAAGACGCGATGTCTCGATGGAAGATTTGAAGAAGTTGACGAATGTGTTCAACTTGGAAATCGGTTCTCCGTTGCGAACGAAAGAAATCTGTATCGGGTACACGCCATCTTTTGTGAGGCGTAACGAGTTGGTGCGACCGGTTGTCGAAAGAAATGCGGTGTAGTTATTGGTTTCGGTTCGCGACAATTGAATAAGTTTCAAGTCGGCTACTACGAGTTGCCCAACCGGATCAGTGCCAGCACTAATTGAGCGCACCTGTTCTCGGGTGGTTACAGGTGCAAATGCGGTGATTCGAAGCGTTGTCGTTGGGTCTTGTTCGAGTTGAGTTCTCACTGCCGCATCGGGCACACCAACCGTAAAGCGAAATTGTGTGTCGGCAAGAACATTGAAATTTTGTGCGACTAAGCGAACATCAACCGAATTTGTTGCCGTGGGACGTAACGCACTTGTTGGATGGGGAAACACACCCAGGAACGACCAAGTCACACCGAGCACGATGATCACGGCCATGCCGGCGCGTCGTAGTCGATCCATGGTCTCCAGTCTCACCGATAATTGTCTCAATTTGCGCCAGTCCCTCAAGTTCAATCGGCAACGCCTAACCTAATCACTGTGGTTCCGCAGCGATTTGCTCCAGTATTGGCCGAACTTGCGCCTCTCGGAGATATTTTTCGCAAAGCTGATCGACGTCTTTATGTAGTAGGCGGAACCGTACGAGATCTTTTGCTTGATCGGCAGATGGGCGAAGTGGATTTTGACTTCACGACCAATGCTCGTCCAGAAGAAACAAAGCGCTTCTTAACCGGTTGGGCCGACGCCGTATGGACAACAGGCGAACGCTTCGGCACTATTTCTGCTCAGAAGAATGGCCGCACATACGAAATAACCACGCACCGCGCCGAGGCATACTCCCCAGACTCTCGCAAGCCAGATGTGGAGTTTTCGGATGACATCGCCACCGATTTATCTCGCCGCGATTTCACGATCAATGCGATGGCTCTCGAAGTAACGAGCGATGTTCCAGAACTTGTTGATCCATATGGTGGTGCAGCCGATTTGATGAGTCGAACGCTGCGTACGCCGCTGTCACCAGAAATCAGTTTCACCGATGATCCGTTGCGGATGATGCGTGCCGCGCGTTTTATCGCAACACTGCAACTTCAACCAGTGCCAGAAATGGTTACGGCGGTGCAAAAACTGCATGATCGACTCAAGATTGTGTCGGCAGAACGTGTGCGCAATGAACTCGATCGCTTAATGATTTGTGATCACCCAACAAGCGGGCTGTGGTTTTTGGTTGACACGGGTTTGGCCGAGCATTTCTTTCCAGAATTGCCGGCCATGAAACTTGAACAAGATCCAATTCATCGCCACAAAGATGTTTTGACTCACACGTTCGCGGTTGTGGAAAACGTGCGACCAGATGCATCTCCAGATTTTGATTTCCGTATTACTCGGCTTGCAGCGTTGTTCCATGACATTGGCAAACCCAAAACGCGCGGAATCAAAGACGGGAAAGGTGTTACTTTCCATCATCACGAGGTAGTTGGCGCAAGGATGTCGCGCGCACGCCTCAAGGCGATGAAGTATTCAACGCACGACACCGATGCAATCACCGACTTGGTTGCATTGCATCTGCGCTTTCACACATATCAAATGGGTTGGACAGATTCGGCGGTACGCCGTTACGTGCGCGACGCCGGACCATTGCTCAACGAACTCAATGTGTTGACGCGATGCGACTGCACAACTCGCAACGAAAGAAAAGCATTGATGCTGTCGCAACGCATGGACGAACTCGAGGCGCGCATTGCGGAGTTGGCAAAGCACGAAGAGTTGGCAGCGCTCCGACCCGAGTTGGACGGAGCACAGGTGATGGAGATGTTGTCTATCGGTGCCGGTCGGCAGGTGGGTGATGCCTTGAAGTTTTTGATGGAAATTCGTCTTGAAGAAGGATTGTTGGGCGATGTAGAAATTCGTCACAGGCTCAAACAGTGGTGGGCAACTAAAACTGACTAGCGTTCGCAGCAATGAATTCTTTTCGACGCCCAACAGGTTGGCTGAGCCAACTCACTCTCACCGACGACAGCGGTGAAATAGTTGGTGGCGTTATTGACCACCGACTCACTCGTCGCGCATTGATCAATGAGTTTCGCCGCGGTCGTATTCGTAGAGAGCAACTGTGTGATGCTCACCCCGATCTCGTGCGCGCTGCAAAAAACTTTGGCGATGCAACAGGTGTGAAGTGCCCGATTTGCGTGCAGGACAATGTTGCATTGGTGACATACGTATTTGGTCCGCGCCTCCCAAGCCATGGGCGCTGTATTACCAAGCCCCACGAACTTGAAGAATTTCGTCAACTCGCTCAGCGCACTGAACAGCAACGCATCGCTGAATACTCAACCGATCAAAGCTTGTCTATTACATATACGGCCTATGTCGTCGAGTGTTGTCGGACGTGTCGTTGGCACCATTTATTGCGCTCATTGCCAATGGCCACAACGCCAAAGACCGACACAGAGTCAACCAGGCGTAGGTCTCGGCGCTAGTTCGACCAATCTCTGCAACACCGGTGTGGCACGCTCACTTCGTGCCGATACGATCCCAAGTCCACATATCCACCCTGCCCCCTAGGGGGCTCCAGCCCCGGTTGGAACCGAAGGGAGTTACCACGTTCATGCGTGCTTACGAATTAATGCTCATAGTTAACGGCAACTTAGAAGAATCGGCTGCACACAGTTGGATCTCCACTGTGACCAAAGCAGTTCAAGGTGTTGGTGGCACAGTCCACGGTTCACCTGATTGGTGGGGCAAGCGTCGTCTTGCATACCCAATCAAAAAACAGAACGACGGCTACTACGCGGTGTTCAACCTCATGGCACCTGGTGGCGCACTCGACGAGTTCGAGCGCAGCCTTCGCATTGCGGACGATGTCCTCCGCCACAAACTTCTCCGTTTGCCAGATCAAGAAGCATCACGCCGCGGTCTTTCCGCAGTGTCTGCTTAATTGATCT
>WLPO01000048.1 GCA_009698745.1 Actinomycetota bacterium | reverse complement strand
TTGAGGCCGCATTAATGGTGGCCGATGACTTGGTGATCATGAAATCAGTTGTTGTTGCCGGTGTGGTGTGTTCTCCAAGTCGATGGAGATTGAGCACCAAGTTGGGGCAAGACATGTTGGCCGTGCATCGACCTGTTGCAAAATATGCAGAGCAGGTGGGTGGAGCGGTTGATACCACGATGGCAAGGCTCAAGGCTGACCAACCCTTGGTACGAGCAAATTGGACGATTGAAGATCACTGCGCACTGTTTCAACCCGTTGGTCCCACTGCACCATTGTTAAGTGACCCATCACAACTGTGGGTACGCATGGAGCGACAGACACTTCGTGCGCTGCCTCATTGTGGAGGCTCGATGTTTACGATTCGCACCTATCAGCAACCAATTACGCAATACGTTGCGCGAGGTGCCGACAAGGCACGAACTCTGCACTCACTTATTAAGCGACTTCCGGATGATGTGGCTAAATACAAATCACTACTGCATTACCGCGAGTCGCTTTTGGTTTGGCTTGAGAGTTACTTCTAGCTCACTGCGCAAGAATCAGGTGGTGTAATCGGCGTTAATACGCACGTAGCCATCGGTGAGATCGCATCCCCACACTGTTGCTTCACTAGTTCCGGTTGCCAGGCTCACTTGGATGCGCACATCAGTGCCGCGCATGTATTGACTCAAGTTTGCGAGACCAGCCGCATCAACTTGGCTGGGGTACACCTCTTGTGAGCCAAACCGAATCACCACGTTGTCTTGATCGATATCGCTGTACTGACTGCATTTACCAACAGCCATTGCAACTCGACCCCAGTTTGGATCTGCGCCGTGCACCGCAGTTTTTACAAGAGGTGAGTTGACGATGGCCTTCGCAACTGTTTTGGCTTGATCGCCATCTTTTGCACCGTCAACATGAACCTCAATGAGTTTTTCTGCACCTTCGCCATCGCGCGCAACTTGTTTGGTGAGTGACAGGGCAACTTCGTAAAGCGCTGCTTCGAATGCGTCTATCTTTACGGCTCCTGCGATGCCGCTAGCCATCACAATCGCGGTGTCGCTCGTAGAAGTATCGGTGTCTACTGAAACGCAATTGAATGTGCGGTCGATCACTCTGCGAAAGACTTGGTCGAGATCGGCTGACTCAATAAGCGCATCGGTAAAGATCATGGTGATGAGCGTTGCCATGTTTGGCTCGATCATTCCCACGCCTTTTGCTACGCCAACAACTCTGGCGCTCGAGCCACTGATCGTGGCTTGCGCAACTTTGTGCACCGTATCTGTCGTCATAATTCCTTTCGCCACTGCTTCGGCTGAAGTAGCGACGAATTGTTGTGGGATTGATTTCAGCCCGCTTCGAACTTGAGCCATTGGATATTGGCGACCGATAACTCCCGTTGAAGCAATGAGTATGTCTGTTGGATCACAGGCAAGAGCGGTAGCGACACCAACAACAACTTCGCGGGCGTTACTCATGCCCTCGGCACCAGTCGCAACATTGGCATTTTTGGAAATCACGACTACAGCGCGAGCAGAAAGGCTGGCAATGTGCTCGCGACTTACCACGACGCTTGGACCAGCAAATCGGCTTTGTGTAAAGACGCCTGCAGCAGCACACGTTTCATCGGCAACGACAAGTGTGAAGTCGTCCGTTGAATCTTTGATGCCGATATTGGCAACATGCGAATAAAAACCAAGTGGGAGCTGGACTGTCATGACAGTAATGCTTTCTTTCTTGCCCAGCTACTTACTCGCAAAATACTTTTCAAGATTTTCGAGAGTTTTGATGATTGATTTTTCGTTTTTAGGAATTGATTGAAGAACATATAAAACTATTTTCGCACGCATCTTTGAGTAGTCGAATTGCTCGGTCACTTTTGTGCCTCCTGCAACCGGCTCAAGTATGTAGCGCCATACGTGGTGACCTTGGTGTCGCCATGCAATCTGTCTGGCTTCAACAAACTCGACAACTTCATTTTCGATTTTGTAGGACGGACCCATTTTCATGTTCATCCCAAACTTTGCACCGAGAGATAAACGGGTTGGTGCCGAGATGTTTGCGGCTTTGACGGTTCCCGATCCATCAAATGCACTGTGGTTGCGTGGATCTGCAAGTAGATCAAATATTTGCTCGGGTGTCGCTGGAATTACTCGGTCAACGCTGACAATCTGATTTTTTCTGTCAATAGCCATGAGATCAATCTAGGCGAGCGAACGCACCACAGCTTCGCCACAACGCCGACCCGAATACAGGGCACCTTGAATGGAGCCAGTGTCACGGTGGTCACCGCAAACGAATCGGCCATTGCCGAGAGATACACGCTGCTTGGGTGAAAACGGTGCTGATTGCACTGGGCCGCCGTGACTAATCGCGTACGTGCGCAAATGTTTCCAGTCATCTACCTGTGGCCCCCACCACTCTCGTAATTGTTGCCGAGCAACTTGTTCGAGGTCTCCAGTTATCACACCAGGTAGGGCTGCGGCGATGAGATGCTTGCCCGGTGGGGCATAGGACGGAGCGATATTGCTGATGAGCGCGACATTGAGTACGGGACCTTTGCCAGAGCCATCGAGAATGACGTACTTCTTGTCGTTTGGTGGTGAGTCGGCAGAAAAATACACGCAACCAGCTGTGCGTGACTGTACGGGTGACAAATCCAACAATTTCGATGCAGTCGGCCCCTCGGTGGCAACCACAACTGCTCGTGCGGCAATGCGTTCTCCGGTGTGCAAAATTACCGTTGTTCCGTCAAGAGACTCAACAGGTGAATTGAGACGCACGGTGTCGTGCGCGAGGCGTGATGCAAGTTGTTCGGGGAGTGCTTGCATGCCGCGAGCTGGTAACACACTTTGGCCTTCGCTGAGCGAACGAAAAATGATGTCGAACATGCGTCGTGATGTAGCCAATTGCGGATCGAGCTGGACGCCGACAAATAGCGGTCGAAAGAATGTCTCGATTATGCGGTGCGAAAAACCCGCGCTACGAAGTGAAGCAAGAGTTGACATGTCACTATTGCGCAGCAAATCTGGTGCAGCACCGCGAAGCACGCGGAGTCGCAAAAAAATAATGCGCAATTTGTCTATAACTGAACCGATTGGGGCAAAAGTCGTAGCAAATAATGTTGAAGGTTTGCGAAACGGGTCTGAGACCACATGACCCTTTCCAGCACCACCAATTTTTGACTGCAGCCACACAAGCGCGCCAGGGTCGAACGCTTGCAGGTCGAGCGCATCCATATCGACCTGTGTGGCGAGCTCTGGATATGCAGTAAGTAAAACCTGAAAGCCTCTGTCGAGTAAAAAGCCTTCGACATTATCGGTGCGTACACGCCCACCTACGGCATCAGATGACTCCAAGACCACAACACTCAATCCACTTTGCTGAATCTGGCGTGCAGCTGCGAGCCCTGACAGACCAGCACCAATGACGACCACATCAAACTGTGTGGAGAGCGTCATAATTTTTTTGACTGTTTAACTATTTTTTGAGCAATGCGCGCAGAGCTACTTCGAGCGTTGGATGCACGAATTGGTAGCCGCTGGCATTGAGTGCTGCCGGAATAACCCGTTGCCCAGTAAATAGCAATGCGTCAGCAAGCTCTCCACCAAGAATTGCTTTTGGGGCGAAAGGAGGAATTGGAAGAAAAGCTGGGCGCTTAACTATTTGTGCGAGTGTGCTGGTGAACTCTGCATTAGTGACAGGATTCGGTGCTGTCAGGTTGACTGCGCCGCTGACGTTGGCAGTCAACAGATGTTCAATCGCGCCAACCTCGTCATCAATTGATATCCAACTTTGCCATTGCTTGCCATTGCCAAACTTGCCACCGAGTCCAAGTTGAAAGAGTGGCAACTGCTTCTTGAGCGCACCACCTTTGGTCGTGAGCACAATGCCTGTGCGCAACAACACAGTGCGGATGCCAGCATCTGAAGCTGGCTTCGCAGCCTGTTCCCACTGTTCACACACATCGGCAAGAAAGCTTGTGCCGTTAGTGCTGACTTCGGTGAGTTGCTCGTCGCCACGAGGACCATAGACACCAATTGCAGAGCCAGACAAGAAGACTGATGGCTTGCGGTTCATGTTGGCGATGGTGCTCGCAATCAAGTTTGTGGTGATCGTGCGACTTTCTAAAATCTCGCGCTTGTACGAAGCAGTCCATCGCTTGTCGCCGATGCCGGCACCCGAAAGGTGAATGACAGCATCAGCACCTTCGAGAGCAGACGGACTGAGCACACCGGCTTTTGGGTCCCACATGATTTCGCCTGTGCTGGCTGCGCGACGAACAAGGCGCACAACGTCATGGCCGTGCTGTTGCAGTTGTTCAACGAGTCTTTTGCCGATGAGCCCACTGGCTCCAGAGATCACAATTTTCATGTAGTCAGACTACGCAAAAAATTAAGGAATAACGATAGGCACCGATGTGACAACTGTGTTTGGCCTAAACAACAAACGGGCCTTAATGGCAAGTGCCGATTGGTTGTGGAGCCACTGAGACCTCACGCTGGTCACGAATTCTGGAATGACGACCGTAATGAGGTCATCGTCGTACTCTTCGTCGAGTTCATTAATCCGATTAAGAATTGGCTCGGTGAGATCTCGGTATTCGGATGTAATTGTCTGAAGCTCGACATCTGCCAAGTTGAACTTGATCCAAGCCTCGTCAATCCTTTGTCGGTCTTCTGCAGTTTCAACAACAGAGATTGCGATCAGTCTGTCTGGACGCAGGCTTTGCGCATAGCGCACTGCTTGCATCGTGCCTTGATTAACTGAGCCAACCAACACGATGACGAAGTGCGTATGAAACGGAGCAACGTAGTCATCACTTGGGAGTAAAAATGATCTGACGCGTGTGTAGTGACGGTGGATGCCCTTAAAGCCAATCATCATGATTGGAATCAAGATTGCAGGAATCCATGCACCGTCAGTGAATTTCACGACAACAAAAATTCCGGCAACAAAAAATGTAGTGACGGAGCCAACGGCATTGACTGCCATGTGGGCTTTCCACTTGGCTTCACGATGCTTGTAGTGATGGACGACCATTCCTGCTTGGCTCAGCGTGAAGCCTGTGAAAACTCCAACGGCATACAAGGGAATCAACGCGCTGATTTGTCCTTTAAATGCAACGAGCAATCCAATTGAAGCCAAACTGAGGAAAATCACACCATTCGAAAAAACCAAACGATCTCCGCGATTAGAAAACTGTCGCGGTAAATAGTTGTCTTTAGCAATGAGCGAAGAGAGTCTTGGAAAGTCTGCATATGACGTGTTGGCTGCCAAAATCAAAATTGCGAAAGTCGCAAACTGTGTGACATAGAAGAAGATATTTCTTCCACCGTAAACTTGCTCGGCTAATTGTGCGAGCACCGTGTTTGGAATGATGCCCTCATGGTCTTTTACTGGCTGAAGATGTTGAGCCAAGATGCTGAGTCCAAAGAAACATGATCCGAGAATGACTGCCATCCAAATGAGCGTGGTGCTTGCATTGCGAGACTCTGGTTTCTTGAATGCCGGAACGCCATTGGAAACTGCCTCAACACCAGTGAGCGCGACCGCACCCGACGAAAATGCTTTGAGGAAATAGAAAGCAGTCACAGAACCTTGCATCTCTAAAAGATGTTGTGCTTCACCTGTGTGTTCGATTGGAGGAAGATGCTGAACAAAGACTCTGTAGAGGCCCACCACAATTAGCGCAATCAAGGAAAGTACGTAGAGGTATGTCGGTGGAGCAAACAAAGCTCCGGATTCTTTAAGTCCTCGCAAGTTGGCAACCATCATCAACAGCACAAAGCCGATGCAGATTTGGACTCGGTGAGGTGCAAGGCCGTTGAAAGCCGAAATAATGGCTGCAACGCCACCAGCTACCGAAACGCAAACAGTCAATACATAATCAATTAGTAGCGAGGCTCCGGCAACTAGGCCTGGGTATTCGCCAAGATTTTCCTTTGAAACTATGTATGAGCCGCCACCGTTTGGGTAAGCAAAAATAGTTTGTCGATAACTGATCACCACGATTGTCAGAAGTGCAATGACAATGAGCGAAATAGGCACAAGCATTGAGTAGGCCGCCATGCCAACTGCACCGAGCGACAAAAAGACAATCAAAATTTCTTCGGTTGCATACGCGGTTGAAGAGATTGCATCGCTTGCAAAAACCGGGAGAGCAATCTTTTTGCTCAAACGTTGGTGGGCGTCTTCGGATGTGGGAATCGGTTTACCGATGAGGAACCGCTTAACCGCACTGGATTTAGTAGATGTAGCCATAAGCGTTATGAAGCCTGCCACATGAGGGCCACCTTGTGCGAGTAATTCGCCTACGCTGTTTGTTTGTCAAGGTAACTAGGAGACCGAAGTGCATGTAGTCATTGTTGGGTGCGGACGAGTTGGATCGACATTGGGTCGAGAGCTCACCGCTGCTGGTCACACCGTGGCCGTTATCGATCGCAAACCGGAAGCATTTTCCAGACTTGGTGAAGCGTTTACGGGACAAAAAATTACCGGAATTGGTTTTGATCGCGAAGTATTGATTGAGGCTGGAATCGAACGGGCTGGCGCACTCGCGTCAGTAACCAACGGTGACAACTCAAATATTTTGATCGCCCGCGTTGCTCGAGAAGAGTTTGGTATTGAACGAGTTGTTGCTCGTATTTATGATCCGAAGCGAGCAGAAATTTATGAACGGCTTGGTATCGCAACTGTCGCAACCGTTAAGTGGACATCTGAACGAATTTTGCGTCGTATCTTGCCAGAGTTGCCAGCGGTCGAATGGACCGACCCGAGTGCATCAGTTGTGCTCATTGAGCGTGAGATGCCAAAACATTTAATCGGGCAGCGCGTTACGAGTATTGAGACCGCCTCAGCCCGCGTTGTGTCTGTTCGTCGACTTGGCGCTGCGATGATTCCAAATGCCGACACGATTATTCAAGAAGGCGATGTTGTGTATGTGGCGGCAGAGATTGCCGCACTGAGCCAATTTGATGCAGGACTTGCATCGACCCAAAACGGAAAGGGTCACTGAACATGAAAGTAGTAATTGCTGGTGGTGGAAGTGTTGGCAGATTTACAGCACAACAACTTGTCGAATCAGGTCACGAAGTGACAATCATTGAAAGTGATCGAGCAGTCGTTCGTGAGTACGGGCAGTCGAGCACAACAACTGGAGTCAAGTGGCATCAGGGCGATGCATGTGATGTAACCGTGCTTGCTGCTGCTGGCGTGACTCTCGCTGATGTTGTTGCCTCGGTAACTGGCGATGACGAGGACAATCTTGTTGTGTCACTACTGGCGAAACAAGAATTTGGTGTGCCACGTGTGGTTGCTCGCGTGAATAATCCAAATAACTACTGGATGTTTAATGACATGTGGGGTGTAGACGTTTCGGTGTCGACGCCTCATCTCATCACGAGTCTTGTGCAAGAAGCTGTAACTGTTGGAGCGTTTGTGCGTCTGTTGCAACTGAAGGGCGGCAAGGCCGAACTCGTTGAGGTGACGCTGTCGGAAACGTCACCTGCCAAAGACAAAGCATTATCGGAGCTTGCGTTTCCGCGCAGTGCAACTGTTGTTGCCATTGTGCGTGACGAGCGAGTAATGGTGCCTGACAAGGCAACCGTGTTGCGCGTGGGCGACGAAGTGATGGCTCTGATTTCGGAAGATGCCGAAGCTGCAGTGCAAAAAATATTGGTTGGCTAGTCAGCCAACAAAACGTCCCTGTTTATTCTGCTCCGTGAGGGAGCAGCGTGTAGACCGGATTTAAAAACACGGTGTTATTGCGTTCGCGATAGGCGACACCTTCAACCGCAAGACATCCACCGTGTTCGATTCCTGCAATATGACGGCGTCCACTAAAAATCACAGTTACCTGGCCTGTTCCATCATTGATCACAATTTCCATTGATGGAATTCCGGACCTTGGTTTCATTGTCATGCGTTTTACTTCGCCGCACACCTTCACTTTTGTTCGAACGGCGACTTCGCCAAGGGGTGTCAAATTCAAGTCGGCAAATTTGTCGACCAAACGCTCAGCATCCAGTTCTCGAATGCCTTTGTTGGCGGACTTCACGATGTTTTTTAGACCCATCAGGATCCCCCTAATTCATTGAGCTTCTGCGACAACGCTACTTCGTCCATTGCGCCCAAATTTGTTTCGGATGTTCCGTCTTGTCGGATAAACACCCAAGCGGGTTGATAGGCAACATCAAACTGAGAAAAAATCAAGCCATCATTATCTTTAATGTTTACAAAAGTGAGTTGATGCTTGGCAACAAACTCCTGCATCGATCGTTCAGATCCGTTCCATGCGACGCCGAAGATGAGTACTTTGCCTGCGAGTTTTTTGTTTGCCGCCTCGACCGAGGGTGCTTCAAAGTTGCACGTAGTTCAACCTGGTGCCCAAAACCACAGCGCAACAGGAACATTCTGTAGTTGGTCTTGCAAATTGATTTCACCGCCACCAACGAGGGTCGCATTGAAATCGGTGTTGGAAACATCGGCTCCGCATGAAACGGTGGCGATGGCAAGAATGCCGACGATTAATGCTTTACCTAACGTGCGCATGTGACTGATAGTACTCAAACGAATAACAGGGCATTGATCTAGGCTTGCTGAGGTATGAGTACTCGCAAATTGATTCTGTGGGCATTGTTGTGTGGTGTCTTGATCTTGGCGGCAGGCACGGCCAAGTTGTTTCAAACTTCACAAAAACCAGTTGAAGTGCAGTTGCTTGCATTGGGTGAATCGGTGACGCTCGGCGACATGACCGTGAGCGTGACTGCATTGCGCGACACAGCAGATCGAACATTGGTGGACGTGACAATGGTCGGTGTTGCTGAAGCCCAGGCGATGGATGGATGGAAGATGCTTGCAGCCGGCGAAGTATCCGACCCGGTGATATTGCCAGTTGGCGCTGGCACCGAATGCACGCTCACAAAACTTGCTGAAACGCTGACATGCACCGTTGCGTTTCCTGTGTCTGAAGGCACGCGCACAGTTGCCTATATCCGTGCTGGGGAGCAACGACAATGGGCGACCGCGCCTTGATGCTAAAGAGTTATCGTTCATAGTGACAAAGTGTTGGAGGTGGTGAGTACGGCTGAGCAATTTGATCTCGTGGTCATTGGTGGTGGCCCTGGCGGTTACGCCGCTGCGTTTTATGGTGCTTCTGCAGGCCTCAATGTTGCGTTGATCGAGCGCGACACAATTGGCGGAACATGTTTGAACCGCGGATGTATCCCGGCCAAAGCATTTTTGGAAACTGCAGCAGTAAACAGGCACGTGATGCACGCCGCAGATTTTGGAATAAATGCCAAAGCGACTGGTATTGACTTCGGTGTTGCTCAAAAGCGCAAACAAACAATTGTGAACACACTCGTTAAGGGACTTACCGGACTTACTAAATCAAAGAAAGTTACGTACATACTTGGCACTGGTTCGCTTGGCGCGAACCGCACAGTGTCAGTGCAATTGTCGGCAGGTGGCACTCAAGAGGTGCAGGGTCGCAACATTGTGTTGGCGGCAGGTTCAGTGCCGCGAACGATTCCTGGTTTTAGCGCTGGCGGACCAATCATGACTTCGGACGAAGTGTTGATGCTCGACAAGATTCCAGCGCGCATTGCGGTCATTGGCGGTGGCGCAATTGGCTGTGAGTTTGCGTCCACATTTGCCGACCTTGGTTCAACGGTGACAATTCTCGAGGGCCTTCCAAAAATCCTTCCTGGTCTCGACCCAGATGTCGCTGCTGTTGTTGTGAAGAGTTTCAAAAAAAAGAACATCGATATTCGCACCGGTGTCAAAGTAAATGGTCACGAACCGACAGCCAATGGTGGCACCACCGTGCTGTTCGGTGAAGGCGAGCGACTCGACGTTGATGCTGTGATTGTGTCGGTTGGACGCAAACCATTTACTGATCACCTCGGGTTAACTGGCACAGGTGTGAAAGTGACTGATCGAGGATTTGTTGACGTTGATGGTTTTTGTTTGACAAGCGAACCAGGCGTGTATGCGGTTGGTGACCTCATCAACACTCCGCAACTTGCACACGTTGCATATGCCGAAGCGATCGTGGCAATTAAACACATGCGCGGCGAAAAGGTGTATCCGGTGATGTACGACCGTGTGCCGTGGGCAATTTATTGTCATCCTGAAGTTGCGTGGTCTGGCCCGTCGGAAGGGGAAGCGCGCGCAAAAGGTCATGACGTTGTAGTTGCAAAACATCAATTCCGTGCAAATAGCCGAGCAATGATCATCGGTGAAGCTGAAGGTTTGGTGAAGATCATTGCCAAGAGGAATGCCGATGGAACAGCCGGTCAAGTGCTTGGTGTGCACATGGTCGGTCCATGGGTGACCGAACAGTTGTCGGGTGGTTACTTGGCTGTCAACTGGGAAGCAACAGTCGAAGAAATATCCGAATTCATCATGCCGCACCCTTCGTTGTCTGAGTTGTTTGGTGAAACCGTGATGTCGTTGACTGGACGCAGCATAAATGCGTGAAAGAACTCGCGCTCGGTTGGTGATGTTCGTAGAATTGGCTTTTAGCGCACAGGAGCACCATGGCTGATATCACACTTCCGCAACTCGGGGAAACGGTCACAGAGGGCACCATCACACGTTGGTTTAAAAAAGTTGGCGACACGGTTGCTGCTGATGAGCCACTATTTGAAGTATCTACCGACAAAGTAGACACCGAAGTTCCTTCACCAATTTCTGGAACTCTGACTGAGATTCGCGTCGCTGAAGGCGACACTGTGCCAGTTGGAACAGTGATTGCGGTTGTTGGAGTCGCCGGCGCTGCACCTGCTCCCGCGGCTGCACCTGTTGTTGCAGCTCCCGCACCTGTTGTTGCAGCTCCCGCGCCGGTTGTTGCGGCTCCCGCGCCGGTTGTTGCAGCTCCCGCGCCTGTTGCAACGTCCAACAAATTGTTGTCACCAGTTGTACGCAGGTTGGTCGCCGAGCACGGTATTGACGTAAACGCATTGGTCGGTAGTGGACCTGGAGCGAGAATCACTCGCGAAGATGTGCTCGATCACATTGACCGCAATGGCCTCAAGGCAGCGCCAGCATCTGTACCGGTTGCCGCTGCTCCTGCGCCAGTTGTTGCTACGCCAGCACCTGTTGCTGCTGCGCCAGCCACCGCACCAGTGATTGCCGCACCTACTCCAGTTGCGCGGCCTGCAGTCGTGTCGAGCGATCGCGAACAAGTACTTGCGCTCTCAAAGATCCGAAAGCTCACTGGCTCGCACATGATCATGTCGAAAAGCACGAGCCCGCATGCATTTAGCGTCGTCGAGGTTGACTATGCGAAT
>WLPO01000047.1 GCA_009698745.1 Actinomycetota bacterium | reverse complement strand
GAGCTGTACTTTGTCACCGTTTTTGAGGTCGATCTGGCCGGCATGCGGCGTCGCAAGTGAATGTGGTTTCCATGAGGCTGTCACAATTGAAAAGGGTACACTTTGCGCTCTGTGACAAGCATCATTGAGACCCTCGAGGGCAACAAAGTCAAACTGTCAGTGGAAATTGACGAGGTCGAATTCGATCGAAACATCGATAAGGCCTTCCGCAAAATCGCAAATGAGATCCGTATCCCTGGCTTTCGCCAAGGCAAGGCTCCGCGACAATTATTGCAAGCCCAGATCGGACTTGGCGCCGCGCGTTCGCAAGCGATCCAAGATTCCATTCCAGAGTATTTGGCGTTGGCCGTGCGCGAGCATGATGTTGACCTCATTGCAACGCCGCAGATTGAAGTGACGAAGGGCGAAGAAGAGGGCATTTTGGGTTTTGATGCCACGTGTGAAGTACGACCAATCGTGACTGTGCCTGGTTACAACGGTTTGCGTATTGAGTTGCCAGCGCTGCTTGTAAAAGAAGAAGACGTTGACGATGCAATGAAGTCTGAGCGTTCGCGACATGGTGTTCTCAAAGATGTAGACCGCGCGATTGCGAAGGGCGACCATGTCTCGCTCGACTTGAGCGGAACTCGCGAAGGAACTCCAGTGCCAGGACTCAACGTTGAAGACTGGGCTTATGAAGTTGGCAAGGGATGGGTATCTGCGAGCTTCGATGAGAAGTTGACTGGCGAAAAGTTGGGATCAACGATTACGTACTCTGAAGCACCAAATGGCACAACCGATATTGCCGAGATGACAGTGGTTGTGAAAAAAGTGCAAGAGATGGTGCTCGACGACTTGACCGATGAGTGGGTTGCTGAGCACGTTTCGGAGTTTGAAACTGTTGACGCATGGAAGGCTTCGTTGCGCAAGCGCCTTGAAGAAATCAAACTCAATCAGACACGAAGCGTTTTTGTGGAGCGCACTACTGCTGCATTGGCCGAACTGGTAACGATTGACATCCCTGAAGCAATGATTGCTAGTGATTTGCAAGCGCGAGTACGCAACACTGTTGAGCAGTTTCAGTCGCAGGGTGTTTCGATCGACCAATGGCTGTCTGCAACTGGTCAAACGACAGAGAGCTTCATCGAAAACTTGCGCACCGAGTCGCAAAAAGCAGTCAAGGTTGATCTTGCATTGCGCGCAGTGGCTGTCGCGCAAGCGATCTCAGCAAGTGATGATGACATCGAACAAGAACTCGTGCGCATCGCGATGCAAGTTGGCCGCAAGGTCAATCAAGTGCGCAAGGCCTATCAGGAAAATGATGCATTGACCGAACTGGCTGCCCAAATTCACAAATCACAAGCAGTTGATTGGCTGTTGCGCAATTCGACCCTTGTAGACCCAGAGGGCAATGCAATCAATGCTGATGACCTCTTTGGTGATGAGTCACAAGGGAATTCCACCGAATAAGCAAGTCGTGCAACTACTATCTAGACGGTCGGCAGTGCAGTTGACTACCGGCTAGACACCTTGCAAGGAGACGGCGTTATGCGTGAAGAAAATGTGATGCGGAACTACTACGTTCCCAATGTCACCGAGCAGACCAGTCGTGGAGAGCGCACGTCCGACTTGTACAGCAGATTGCTCAAAGAGAACATCATTTTCCTTGGCACACCTATTGATGACACGATTGCCAACCTCATCTGTGCGCAGTTGATTCACCTCGAGAGCGAAAACCCCGACAAAGACATCAACATCTATATCAATAGCCCTGGTGGAGATATCACGGCGCTCTTCGCGATTTACGACACCATGCAATTCATCAAGAATGACATTGCAACTATCTGCCTTGGTCAGGCCGCCTCTGCTGCTGCCGTATTGCTTGCCGCTGGCACGAAAGGCAAGCGCCTGGCATTGCCACACTCGCGAGTGTTGTTGCATCAGCCGTATGGTCAGGTGGGTTACAGCCAAGTAACCGATCTTGAGTTGGCTGCACGCGAAATTTTGCGCATGCGCGAGTTGCTCGAAGGAATTTTGGCGGAGCACACCGGTCAGTCGGTCGAGCGCGTGCACAACGACACCGATCGCGACTTTGTTCTTGAAGCACCTGCTGCTCTTGAATACGGAGTGATCGACGAGATCATCACCGCACGCACACATGCCGACCGCACTGGCCCGATTCGCTGAGCACCGGAAACTGACTCATGGCAAAATTTGGTGATACAGCCGAACTGATTAAGTGTGCTTTTTGTGGCAAGTCACAAAAGCAAGTCAAAAAACTTATTGCCGGCCCAGGAGTGCACATCTGTGATGAGTGCATCGAGTTGTGCAACGAGATTGTTGACGAAGAGTTTGGTCAAGCTGCCGAAGTTGGTTTAGAAGAACTTCCAATTCCTCGCGACATTCGTGCATTTTTGGATGAGTACGTTGTGGGCCAAGAGCAAGCAAAAAAGGTTTTGGCTGTTGCGGTGTTTAATCACTATCGCCGTATTAAATACAAAAATTCGGGCAATGCTCGTCGCGATGAAGTCGAGCTACAAAAGAGCAACATCTTGCTGCTCGGTCCAACCGGATGCGGCAAAACGCATATGGCTCAAACACTTGCCAGGTTGCTCAATGTTCCATTTGCTATCGCTGATGCAACTGCGCTTACCGAAGCTGGATATGTAGGCGAAGACGTTGAAAACATTCTGCTCAAGTTGTTGCAGGCTGCCGATTTTGATGTGAAGCGTGCAGAGATGGGCATTGTGTATATCGATGAGATCGACAAGGTCGCACGCAAGAGCGAGAACCCTTCGATAACGCGCGATGTCTCGGGCGAGGGCGTCCAGCAAGCGCTGCTCAAGATTCTTGAAGGCACAGTTGCATCGGTGCCACCACAGGGTGGACGCAAGCATCCACACCAAGAGTTCATTCAGATAGACACCACAAACGTGCTGTTCATTGTTGGCGGCGCATTTGCTGGTCTCGACACAATCATCGAGAATCGCATTGGTCATAAGGGCGTCGGCTTCCATGCCGAGGTGCGTTCGAAAGCAGAGAAAGATCCTGGCCAGTTGTTTGCTCAGGTATTGCCAGAAGACTTGTTGAAGTTTGGAATGATTCCAGAATTCATTGGTCGATTGCCGATGGTCGGCGCAGTACACAGTTTGGACAAGGCAGCATTGATCTCGATCTTGACTGAGCCGAAGAACGCATTGCTCAAGCAGTACCAAAAGTTTTTCGAGTTTGAAGACATTGAGCTGGAAGTAACTCCTGATGCACTTGTGGCAATTGCCGAACAAGCGTTGCATCGTGGTACTGGTGCTCGCGGGCTGCGCGCAATTTTGGAAGAAGTATTGCTGAACACGATGTACGAAATACCTGGTCGTACCGACGTCGCACGTGTGGTGTTTGACGAAAAATCAATAACTACGAAGTCGAGTCCTGAACTAGTGATGCGAAATACTCGCGTTACTCGTCAGCGTCGCGCCGCTTCTTAAGAACTAGCCTTCGCATCATGCAATACGGCGAGGCACTCAACTATTTAGACGAGCACGCCAGCTACGAGAAAACTGGTCGTGTCGAGTCGCCATCGCTCGACAACATCAACACCTTTATGGATTTGATGGGTCAGCCACACTTGAGCTACCCGGTAATCCATATCACCGGTACCAACGGCAAGGGTTCAACTACACAGATCATCACGCAGTTATTGATAGCTCATGGTCTGCAAGTTGGCACATATACGAGCCCACATTTGGAAAAATTGACAGAGCGGATTTCTCGCAACAATGAGCCAATTAGCGAACAAGATTTTGCCGATTGTGTTGCTGCTATTGCGGATATTGAAGTGATAGGCGGCGTTCGACCTTCATATTTTGAAGTCATGACTGCAGCGGCCTTTCGTTATTTTGCCGACACGGCTGTGGACGTTGCGGTCATAGAAGTTGGGATGCTTGGAAGATGGGATGCGACCAACGTTGTGAATTCGTCTGTTGCAGTGATCACCAACATTGCGCTGGATCACCAAGAATTTGCTGGACCCCGACTGGAAGATATTGCCTTTGAAAAAGTTGGCATCTCCAAACCAGGAAGTGTGCTCGTCGTAGGCGACACCAACGAGCAACTTCGCGAAATTTGGAGTGCAGCTGAATCGGCTGCGGTTCTACTTCGCGGTAACGACTTCGAGATTTCGGAAAACGAATTAGCAGTAGGCGGACGAATGATTGATGTGCGCACGGAGCGAGCGGTGTACAAAGAATTACCGCTACCGCTGCACGGACAGCATCAAGGGGACAACGCTTCGATTGCGCTGACGGCAGTAGAAGAGTTCTTTGGCAATGTGTTGGATATTGAAGTGGTGCGCGAGGGTTTTGCGGCAGTAAAAATGCCAGGCAGATTTGAAGTGCTTGGTCGCGGGCCGCTCGTAGTGATTGATGGCGCGCATAATCCCGCAGGTGCTGACGTATGTGCTCAAGTATTTTTTGATGATTTCTCTCCAGAAGGCAAACGAATCTTGGTTGTGGGAGCGCTTAAAGGTCGGGATCCGCAAATGCTGCTTTCGGCATTGCGTGCGGACGAATTTGATGTGGTGATTTGTTGTACGGCGCCATCGCCCCGCGGACTTGCGGCAAATGATCTTGGCGGCGCGGCAAAGCAAATGGGTTGCGAGCAAGTTGTGGTGTGCGAGACGGTTGAGGCAGCATGCGACAAGGCGTTGAACATTGCTCGCGAGGAAGATGCTGTGCTTGTGGCAGGAAGTTTGTATGTCGTAGGTAGTGCTCGGACCCACCTGCGCCGTAAACTGTAGGGATGAGCACAAAAACACTTGTCCTACTCAAGCCAGATGCAGTCGAGCGCGGTCTCGTCGGAAGCATTCTCTCAAGGTTTGAAACCAAAGGTCTGAAGATTGTTGCAATGGAACTGCGCAAGTTGGATGCTGCAATTTTGGAGCGCCACTACGAAGAGCACAAGGGAAAGGGTTTCTATCCAGAGCTCGTTGCATTTATGTCACGCGGTCCAGTGGTGGCGCTAGTGATTGAAGGTCCAGAAGATGCGTGGGAAGTGTTGCGCACCATGATGGGTGCAACGAACCCGAAGGCTGCAGCACCAGGCACGATTCGTGGCGATTACGGCACTCTCTTTACTGAGAACCTGATTCATGGAAGTGACTCTGCTGCGTCTGCAGCGCGCGAAATTGCGATCTTCTTCCCAAACCTGTAGAACCTGATTGATCAATTCGGTTAGGTAGGATTTGACTATCAACCGCGTGCCCGCATCTGCGTTGGCGCGCTAAGGAGACCAAAGCATGGCTGGTGGAGGCGCACTTTCATTAGGACGTGACATCGCCATCGACTTGGGCACCGCCAACACACTTGTGTATGTCAAAGGTGAGGGAGTCGTACTGAACGAGCCGTCGTCGGTGGCTGTAGATAGCCGAACGGGCGAGCTCGTAGCTGTTGGTTTTGAGGCCAAGCGAATGTGGGGCCGTGCTCCGCAAAACATTCGTTTAGTGCGCCCACTGCAAGACGGGGTGATTGCCGATTTTGATGTGTGCGAAAAGATGCTTCGTTATTTCATTCAACAAGTGCACACGAGCAGATGGAATAAGCCACGAATGATTATTTGTGTGCCATCCGAAATTACTGGCGTGGAGCGTCGCGCTGTGCAAGAGGCTGCAGAATTTGCTGGCGCACGACGACCGGTGTACATCATTGAAGAACCAATGGCTGCAGCAATTGGTGCTGGTCTGCCTGTGCACCTTCCGAGCGCGAGTTTGATCGTTGATATCGGCGGTGGCACCACTGAGGTTGCGGTGATTTCGATGGGCGGTATTGTGACCGCATATTCGGCGCGTGTTGCTGGCGATGAACTCAACCAAGCAATTGTCGAGATGTTTAGAACCGAGTTTTCATTAGACGTCGGCGAGAACACCGCTGAAGAAGTGAAACTCCAACTTGGTTCTGCATGGCCACTTGCAGAAGAGCTCACAGCCGATGTGGGTGGCAGAGACACAGTGACCGGATTGCCGCGCACGCAAGTGGTGACAAGCGAAGACGTTCGTAGCGCAATGGCACCTGGAGTGACGGCGATAGTTGATGCAATTAAAACGACGCTTGAGCGAACCCCACCAGAGTTGGCTGCCGACATCATCGGGCATGGACTGACGCTGTCGGGTGGCGGAGCATTGTTGACTGGTTTGGCTGAGCGAGTTACCTACGACACTGGAATCCATGCATTTTTGGCGCCAGAACCATTGTTTTCGGTGGTGCTGGGTTGTGGTATGACTCTTGACAACATTGAAGCCATGAAAGGTCTGACTGCTCAGACCTCCTTCGAGTAGGTCTGCGTAGGGTTTCCAAGTGGCTGAGCGGTCAATCAAGTCGAAACGGATCATGGCGTTGCTTGTGTTGACGTCGATCATCTTGGTGACACTCGATCTGCAAGGAAGCGCGGCAACAAAGTCGTTGCGATCTGTTTTTGGTGCAGTGTTTAGACCAATCGAAAGCGTGGCTCGGGTGGTGACGCGTCCTGCAACAAATGCATGGTTTGGAATAACCCACTACAACGACGTGACCGCTGAGAATGAGTTGCTTCGAGAAAAGATTGCGCAGCAAGAAGGTGCGGCAGTTGCTGCTGCGGCTTCGGTGCGTCTGTCACAAGAGTTGCTTGCACTTAACGGATTGCCAACATTGGCCGGCATTAACTCGGTGAGCGCGCAAGTGATCGGTGACTCTCCATCCAATTTTGTACAAAGCGTTGAGATCGACCAAGGTACGGAGAGCGGCATCAAAGTGGGGATGCCTGTACTCAATGCTGCTGGTCTTGTGGGAAAGATCACGCAGGTGTTTGCAAACCGAGCAGTGGTGATGTTGATTACTGATCCGCAATATGCGTTGTCGGTCAAGATCATCAATGCGCCGAAGACGACAACTACTACCGTTCCAAATCAAGACCCTGGATCGACAGTTGTTTCGGTGCCCGAGACGATCGATCCACAGATAACAGTTCCGACCGTGCCGGCAACGTCAAACATTCCTGGCTTTACTCCGGGAACGACTGCCGCACCACGGACACCGATCATCTCTTCTTCGCTCACAATTCCCCCGGGAAGCAATATCTCGGTTCGTGAGACAGGAATTTTGGAAGGTCGAGGTGTGGGTCGTGTGCCAACTGTGCGCTTCGTCGACGCGGCTCAGCGTTTTGGTGTGGTGCAAACCGGTTCGCCAATTGTGACAGCTGGTGGATCTTTGAGTCTTGCACCGCCAGACATTGTGGTGGGGACGGTATCTCGGGTGAAAGAGAGACTCGGAACAGCAGGACCGTTGTTGGAGATCGACATCGTTGCTGACTTGAGTAATTTGAGTTTCGTTCGCATCTTGTTGTATCAACCGATCACTGAGCGAACGGCGCCGTGAGCGAAAGATTGTTGCAAGTAATGGGTAGTCGTTGGACGCGGCTGGTGCTGGTGTCATTGATTTTGCTCGGGATACAAACAACTGTGTTCAACGACATGCGACCGTTCAATGTGATGATTCCAGTCATGCTGCTGTTCGCAGTTTCTGCTGGGACACTGTATGGATCGGAGATTGGGGCAATCGCTGGTCTGATCATCGGTGTGATGTACGACTGTGTGTTGTCAACACCGCTTGGTCTTGCATCATTGGTGTTCGGCGCGGCCGCATACGCAGCGGGTCTCTTGCCATTTTTTGTTCGTGAGCCGACTTGGTGGACGAGAGCAATCACGATCGGAATCGTCGGAGCAGTAGGAGAGTTGGCGTTTCCGCTTGCTCAATCGATGGTTGGATTGAGCGGACAGTTTCAACCACATGTTGCTGGAGTCTTTGCATTTGTAATTGTTGTTGGAATGCTTGTTGCGCCGTTACTTCTGCCAGTCTGTCGTTGGACGCTTAAAGAATCGATTGTTGGATAGTCGAAATGGCAATCAATAATCGCTCACGAAGACTGACCGCGCTTGCTGTTGCTGCTGGAGTGTTACTTGGTTCTTTGTCGGTGCGAATGTGGTTTTTGCAAGCAGTGCAAGCCAAAGATAATGAGTCGGTGGTGCTTGCTGTGCGCACACGAACGATTCGCCTGTTGCCAGAGCGTGGACGCATCTTTGATGCGAATGGTCGAGTAGTTGCCGACAACAAACGTATTTTGACAGTGACGATAGATCGCGAAATTCTGAAAGATCCGATAGATCGATTAGAGATGTTTAAGCGACTATCTGGTCCGTTGGAAATGCCGATTGAAGCATTGTTTAAAAGGTACGAAGACAAGCGTTTTGGTCCACTCGAGGCCCTGCCTTTGAAAGAAGATGTATCTGAGGAAATCGCTCTCTTTTTGGCCGAACGAATTGAGGATTATCCGGGCATCTACGTGCGCGAAGAGTGGAAACGAAACTATCCGTTTGGCGCGATTGGTAGCCACGTCGTTGGGTACATGGGCGCAATTCTGCAAAAGACACTTGCGTACTACAAGTCGATTGGCTACGACCCAAATGAGCGCGTGGGTGGTTATGGAGTCGAGCAATCGTATGAACCAACATTGCGCGGAACTCCTGGCTATGTGCGCTATGAAGTAAACGCTCAAGGAAAATTGCTGCGCTTGATTGAGCGAGTGGAGCCGATTGTTGGCAACGACTTGCACTTGTCTATCGATATGGGCCTGCAACAATTTGCCGAACAAGCGCTCGAGACGCAGCTCGTGCTTCGCCGGCGCGTTGAAGCTGGAAACGTTCGATTGCCTGACGGCACGCTCGATCCACTTTTTCCAGATCCAGTTTTTTACAAGGCACCAGCAGGATCGGTTGTGGTGATGAATCACAACACGGGTCAAGTGATCGCAATGGCCTCGTATCCGAGATTTGATAATCGTTGGTTTGCCGGCGGAGTATCAAGTAACAAATTTGCTCAAGTGTTTCCACAAACAGATGACCCCGACTTGTCGGTGTTGGTCAACCGTGCGATTTCGGGGCGCTACAACTTGGGGTCTTCGTTCAAACCATTTGTTGCCTACGCGGCGCTCAACACCGGTCAGTTGCCTGGCGGCGCGGGGTACGTGTTCGACGATCGTGGAACCTACAAGTTGGAGAGTATTCCTACCGACCGCTGCCAGCAGGGTGTGAAGTGCGTGTTTAGAAATGCTGTGTGTCGTGCAACTGGTTCTCCATGCAGATATGGAAACGTGACGGTTGAAGACGCGCTCGCTGTTTCGAGTGATGCATTTTTCTACAAAATTGGTGAACAGATCTTGACCGAGCGAGGTTACAAACCGATTCTTGAAGAACAGGTGCGGCTGTTTGGCTTCGGTTCGCCAACAAACATCGACTTGCCAAACGAATATGCAGGCACGATTCCGAGCAAGGCATTGAAAAAACGTATGGCCGACATTGGCGCCATTTCGAAAGAATCAGGCAAGGCGTACTACGTCGGCGATCAAGTGCTGTTTTCGATCGGACAGGGTTTGTTGTCGGCAACTCCGCTGCAGGTGGCAACTGCCTATGGGGTGCTTGGGAGTGGTGGCAAATTGTTTACACCTCACATCGTGCAAGAAGTGCTTGCGCCAGGAACCCCAGATAAAACTCCGGGAGTTGCGGATCTCGCGTTGTCGAGCGTCGTTGAGCGATTTGACACACAAGAGCCTGTCAGAACTTTGGATATGACTGGTGATCGACTTGCACCAATCGTGCGCGGGATGGCGCGAGTAATTACAGGTCCTGGACTTACTTACGACTATTACCACAAGACAACAGGCGAATTGTTGTTTAAGGGTTACCCGTACGACGTGCTTCCGATAGCAGGTAAAACCGGAACAGCGCAGGGGTTAGGCAACTTGCCGTGGAATGACTCGTCGGCGTTCGGTGCGTACAGTCTTGATCCACTGCAGCCGTATTCGGCGTTTGCGTATTTAGAAAAGTCTGGATATGGGTCTCAGGCAGCAGCGCCTGTAGTGAAATGTGTATTCACAGCTCTCGCGGGCCGATACAAGTTGGACAGCGTGATTGCTGCTGATCCACTCAACATTCAGGGTGGCATTGCCGCTCCACCGACGTACTTGCGCAATCCGTCATGCTTGGCTGGCGGTCGTTCGGAAAGTCACGACTGATGTCCTTGCAAACTTTGAAACGCAGATTAAGTCAGCCGACAAGTAGTGGCACGTTCGGTTTTAGTGGGAGCTATGCGGACCCGATTCGCAACATCGACTGGATTTTGATTGGGGTCGTTGTGTTGCAGTCGATTATCGGTTTATTCAATGTGTTCTCGACGACGCACTTGCGACTGCTCGACCAAGAATTTGATCCATATTTTTATACGCAGCGTCAGGCTGGCTTCATAGTTGCTGGCGCCGCGGTTGCTGCGATCGTGATGGCTCTTGGTCATGAGTGGTTTAGAACACAGGTTGGCGTGCTGTACGGCGGGGTGATGTTGCTGCTTGTGTTTGTGCTCGTATTTGGTGCTGTGCGAGGTGGCGCACGATTGTCGTTTGACATTCCGGTCGTAAATTTTTCGCTTCAACCCGCCGAGTTCGTGAAGCCGATCATTCTCATTCTGATTGCTAGTTATTTCAGTGAAGCAAGCGATTCCAATATCGATTGGCATCACTTTGTGATGTCGCTCTATATCGTTGGTGCGCCTGTTGGACTCATTTTGCTACAACCCGACCTTGGGACAGCAACGGTGTTGGTGGCAGGAGTTGTAGGTATCTTGCTGGTGGCTGGTGCGCGTCGCCGTTATCTGCTGATGATCACCGGACTCGCGATCGTCACTATGGGCACGGTCATCATCAATGGATTTATCGGTAAGTACCAATTGCGTCGCTTTGTGTCGTGGCTTCACCAAGACTCACGCGACAAAGCACTTGAGAAAGTTGTGTTGCAGGTGCGATTCGCAAAACGTGCGGTATCGACCGGCGGTTTTTTCGGCAAAGGGTATTTGCAGGGTCCGCTCACTAACGGAAAATACATTCCCGTGCAGTTCACCGATTTTCCATTTTCGGCCGTTGCTGAACAATTTGGAATGTTGGGTGGTGGGGTAGTCATTGGACTATTCGCCGTGATGTTGTGGAGGGTTTGGCGAATTGCACAGATGTCGCGAGATCGCTTCGGCCTCTACTTGACGTGCGGAATCTTCACATTGATGACGTTCCAGATATTTCAAAACATCGGCATGACGCTGGGTCTGACCCCCGTCAGTGGTCTGCCGCTCCCATTTATTTCGTATGGTGGATCGCACATGATGTCGACTGGGATCATGGTGGGCCTTGTGCAGAGCGTGCATATGAGGCGCCTGGAGTAGGTGGGCTGACAAAGACGGGCTGACAAAGCCCCAAAAGTGCCGCACTTGGCAAGGGGCCAGGGGGTAGCCTGAAGGACAAGGACGGGCGATTTGCCCATCCCAAGGTCGATCACGCGATAGCGATCCGAAGGTGCGAAGACGAGTCTTCCTCTTTCGAAGCGCTGGACCGCGACGATATTGCACGTGG
>WLPO01000046.1 GCA_009698745.1 Actinomycetota bacterium | reverse complement strand
TGAGTTTGGTTTTGCTGTTGAGTGGATGCGCAAAGACTTGGGCATTTGCTTTGATGAGGCTTCACGAAACGGTGCACAATTGCCAATGACTGAAATGGTCGACAAGTTTTATGCCGAAGTAGTTGCCATGGGTGGCAAGCGCTGGGACACCAGCAGTTTGATTGCCCGCTTAACTGACTGAAAGCCTCAACTGATTGACTCCGCGAATAGTGAGTCTGTCTCGCCATGATGGTTCGCCATCTATTTCGATGTGCGCAAAACGCTTGATGAGCGAACCAACCGCGATTTGGGTTTCTAGTTTGGCAAGTGACGCACCCAGGCAATAGTGAATGCCAGAGGCAAAGGCCATGTGTCGATTGGAATTTGCACGATTGAGCTGCAAGTCATTTGGATTTTCGAACATAGATGGATCGTGGTTTGCACCACCGAGCGAAGTGAGCACCATGGTGCCCGGTTGTACGGTGATCTGTTCGTTATCGACCATGTAGTGCACAGGAATAAGAGGGACCCGTACGGTGTGTTGCACTGGGCCGTCGAAACGCAAGAGCTCGTCAATATGCGACTGGGTGAGACCGTTGTTGTGGATGAATGCAAGTTGTTCAGGATTCTTGAGCAATGCAAGAGTTCCATTGCCAATGAGGTTGACCGTTGTTTCGTGGCCGGCGATGTACAACAGCACAACGAATGCCATCAGCTCTTCGGTGGTCATTTGCTCGCCAGATTCTTCGGCTGTTATTAACGATGAAAGCATGTCGTCACTCAGGTGCTTGCGTCGGTCTTCAATTATCAGCGTGAGGTAGGGGACCAGTTGGGCAATTGCGTCTTCAGAGCTCACAAGGTCGTCATCGGTTGCCGTTGGCTCGAGCGAATTGGTGATGATTTGCGACCATTCACGCAATTCGTCAGCACGGTCGGTTGGCATGTCGAGCAGTTCGGAAATAACTTGAAACGGCACTGGAAATGCAAGGTCGTCGATGAGTTCGAGTGTTCCTGTGTTTTGTGCGCGGTCAAGGACGTTGTCGACCAGTTGTTGAATACGTGGCCGCAAACGCTCCATCGCAGAAGGCGTAAACGACTTAGAAACTATGCGACGCAAACGCGTGTGATCTGGAGGGTCAAGATTGAGAATTGATTTGGTGCGTGATTCCTGGCGGTCTCGACGAGCCTGGCGTGCTTCGGACGAAGCTTGAGTCGAATACTTTTCGATGTCACGGGAAAAGTCCGCACTCTTGAGAGTTGTAGTTACATCTTCGTAACGGGTGAGTACGACCATGCCGAATTCGGTGGTGTGCACAGGGTCGTGCATACGCAACGCGTCGTAGTACGGATACGGATTGGCGCGAAATGCCGGATCAAATGGGTTGAAAACTGGCGATGTCATTTAGGCAAACGGTGCAGCAGGGATGTACTGAGTAATTGCCTGGCCGTCCATGACGATCCATTGTGCGCCCGAGATTCGTTCGGTGAGTGCACGCATTGCAAGGTCACCTGCAATGGAAACTTCCATAATGCCGAGACCAAGCGAATTGAGATTCTGTCGAGTCTCTTCGGAAAGGAGTGGAGTGTCGAGAAACGCTGGGCAAAGCGCACTCACGCATACCCCATGTGGCTCGAGTGCTGCACCAAGCGACTTGGTGAGTCCGACCATTGCGTGCTTCGTAAGTCCATAAATGGGATCAGCTGCAATCGGCACGATTCCGGCAAGCGAAGCCGTAACAAGTATGTGACCAGACCTTCGCTCGACCATGCCAGGGATGACAGCACGCGCACCAAATACGACACCGTCAACGTTGATGCTCATGATGTGCTGATACGAATCGTTGTCAAGGTGCTCAAACGGATAGTTGGTGATTGCACCAAATACGTTTGAGTTAGTAGACACACCAGCATTGAGGCACACGATGTCAAACGGTTCGAATGTCGGCATGATTTTGTCCCATGCTGTCGAGTCAGTGACATCGAGATGTACGTATTCGCCGCCTACTTCAACCGCAATGGCCTTGCCAAGTGTGTCGTTGACGTCGGCAATGACGACGCTTGCGCCTTCGCGGGTAAATCGACGAGCCATTTCGGCACCAATGCCACTTGCCCCACCCGTAATGAAAGCTCGCTGATTATTCAGCTGACCAGTTGGTTGTCCCGACATATTTCTCCAGGTTCTCTTAATCTAAAAACTTATTTGCCAAGTGCGGCAGTAGCAAACGCGTCAATCAGTCTGCCAAGTTCGGCATCGGTGATCACTAGTGGAGGACAGAACGCAATCGTGTCGGTGTTGATGGCACGTGCAATTGAGCCCAACTGGATCATTCGGTCGCGAATAGCGACAGCATTCTGGTCTGGCTTAAGCCCTGCAGCCCACACTGCACCGTCGCCTCGTACATGGTCGATCGTGCCATCTTTGGCGAGAGCTGTGAGCCCCGCACTCAAAATAGATCCAATATGTTTTGCTCGATCCATCAAACCTTCGCGTTCGATGATCTCGAGGTTTTTCAATGCCGCGGCGCACACAGCAGAGTGCCCGGAGTATGTGTATCCGTGTCGCAAGAAAAAGTTCGGATCAGATTCGAGGGCATCACACACTTTGCGTGAAACAAAAACTCCGCCGAGAGGTTGGTAGCCAGACGTAACGCCTTTTGCAAAGCACAACAAGTCTGGAGCAACATTGTAAAAGTTTGCAGCGAACCATGTACCCATGCGACCGAACCCAGAAATCACTTCGTCAAAAATAAGAAATGCACCATGTTGATCGCACAACTTGCGCGCACCTTCCAAATAGCCGGGAGCAGGTGGCCATACTCCGCCAGCACCCTGAATTGGTTCGGTGATGACTGCTGCAATGCGTGAGCTGTTTTCGCTCATGAACTTTGCAAGGTCTTCGATGTTGTCGCTATCTACCTGCACGACTTCTGGAAGCAGCTGACCAAAACCAATTTTGTTGAGTGGCAAACCTTGCGCACTCGTGCCGCCGTAGTTTGTGCCGTGGTAGCCACGCATGCGCGAGATAATGATGGTGCGCTCGGGGTGGCCTGATTGCACTTGAGCAACACGCGCAAGTTTCATTGCAGTATCAACGGACTCTGAACCGCTGCCGCACAAAAACACGCGGGCGTCTTTCATCGGCGAAATTGTCTGCAACTTTGCTGCAAGCTTTTCGGCGATGTCATTACTAAACGGATCAAATGTTGAATATGTTTCGAGTGTTGAAATTTGCTCGGCGACCGCTTGGGCGATCTCGTCGCGCCCATGACCCACCTGGCTGTACCAAAGACTTCCGATGCCATCTATGTATTCGTTGCCCTTGTCGTCCCACAAGAGCGAGCCTTTACCCCTCACAATGCGCACAAAATCGGTTTTAGTGGGCTTGGCAAAGGCGTGTAAGAGGGCGTCGGTCATGGCTGCAACGCTAGTTGGCACGGGAGTTACAAGAGGTTGTGGGTGGTTATTTCGCCTAGTCTGTAGACCGTATGAAGGGCCTAATTCTCTCTGGTGGTGCTGGTACGCGTCTGCGACCAATTACACACACCAGTGCCAAGCAATTGGTGCCCATTGCCAATAAGCCGATTCTGTTTTATGGCATCGAAGCAATGGCAAAAGCCGGCATAAAAGAGATCGGCATCATCATTGGCGAGACGGGCAAAGAAATTCGTGCAGCTGTTGGCGACGGATCCCAGTTTGGTGTCAAGGTCACGTACATCTCGCAAGATGCTCCGCTCGGTCTTGCACATTGCGTACTTATTGCGCACGACTTTTTGGGCGACGAAGACTTCGTGATGTACCTAGGTGACAACATGCTCGAGCAGGGTCTTACGCAGTTTGTAGATGACTTCAAGAATGCGCGGGCTGCAGGTGGGCCAAAGGCTCCAACCGCTCAGATTTTGTTGTGTCATGTCGAGAATCCAAAACAATTTGGTGTTGCCGAAGTCGACAACGACGGACACGTTGTGCGGCTCGTTGAAAAGCCAGAAAATCCGCCAAGTGATCTTGCTCTCGTAGGCGTGTACTTGTTTGACAAGACGATCAACGAAGCAGTGCGATCAATCAAGCCTTCGCCGCGCGGCGAGCTCGAGATCACCGACGCAATTCAATGGCTTGTCGATCAAAAGAAAGTTGTGCACCATCAAGTGTTACAAGGTTGGTGGATTGACACTGGCAAAAAGGATCCGCTGCTCGAATGCAATCGACTCGTACTTGAAGTTCTTGAGCCTCGCAATGACGGTGAAGTAGATAGTGCTTCACAGATCGAGGGGCGAGTAGTGATTGAGAAAGGCGCAGTTGTTAAAGGCTCGCGAATTCGTGGACCAGTCGTAATCGGCAGCGGTTCAGTTGTTGATCACAGCTACATCGGGCCATACACATCGCTTGGTCGCAACTGCAAGGTTGAGCATTCAGAGATGGAACACTCGGTAGTGCTCGACGGCTCAAGCATCATTGGTATTGCGCGACTTACTGACTCACTCATTGGTCGTGATGTTGCAGTAACAAGGTCTGAGCAAAAGCCACGCGCGCTGCGTCTGATGCTTGGTGACGATTCGAAAGTGGAGCTGGAGTAAATGCCAACAATTACTGAGTCAACAATTATTGCCGGAGTACAAATCGTTGAGCCGTCGATGTTTAAAGATGATCGCGGTTACTTCATCGAGACATACCGTCGCCAATGGTTTCCACTTGGTCGTGAAATGGTGCAAGGCAATCGCGGCGATCGCCAAAAGGGTTGCATCGTTGGTCTGCACTATCACCTTCACCAAAGCGATTACTGGTACGTGCCGTACGGTACGTGCAGGGTGGTGCTGCACGACTTGCGCACGGGTTCGCCGACCGATGGCGCGACACAGGTTGTCGACTTGGGTGCGAGAGCAGATGGCACGCATGACCACCGAGGCATCTTTATTCCGCCAGGTGTTGCCCACGGGTTTGCCTCGCTGACAGACATGACGATCACGTATTTGGTCGATAGCTATTACAACCCAACCGACGAGCGTGGACTCGCGTGGAATGACCCAGGCGTAAATGCCGACTGGGGTATTGCCGACCCGATCTTGTCGAAGCGAGATCAAGAAAACCCACAGCGCGGCCAGATCGACAAACAGTTTCAGCCACACTTTGGCCTACGCACCTGAGGTAGCAACGTGAAGATATTTGTAACAGGCGCAGCCGGCTTTATCGGCTCAAACTACGTACGTTGGGTCCTTGCCAACACTGATCATTCGGTGACTGTCTATGACTCACTGACTTATGCGGGCAACATGTCCACGCTCAAAGATGTGGATGACAATCCAAGGTATTCATTTATAAAGGGCAACATTTGTCAGCCAGGCGATGTGATGGCTGCGATGAAGGGTCACGACTCCGTGGTGCACTTTGCTGCAGAGAGTCACGTAGACCGCTCGATTGTTGGTAGTGAAGATTTCATTTTGACCAACTGTTTTGGCACAAACGTGATTATGGATGCCGCGCGTCAACTTGAAGTCTCACGCGTCGTGCACATTGGCACCGACGAGGTGTATGGCTCGGTCGAGGTTGGATCTTCCAAGGAAACCGATCCACTTGAGCCGCGCTCTCCATATTCGGCATCCAAGGCGGGCTCCGACCTGATTGCGCTCAGCTATCACGCAACACACGGTGTACCGGTTGTTGTTACACGTTGCACAAACAACTTTGGTCCATATCAATATCCAGAAAAAGCGATTCCGTTGTTTACTACCAACTTGCTCGATGGCAAAAAGATTCCGTTGTATGGAGATGGACTCAACGAGCGTGACTGGTTGTATGTAGACGACCATTGCACCGGCGTGCACTTAGTCTTGGAAAAAGGCAACGTTGGCGAGATTTACAACATCGGTGCTGGTAATGAAACGCCAAACCGAGTGCTTGTCGATAAGTTGCTCGCATTGCTTGGCAAAGATGACTCGAGCGTTAACTATGTTGCAGACCGACTTGGGCACGACCGCAGGTATTCCGTAGACATCGCCAAGATCACTGCGCTTGGTTGGAAGCGCGCGCGGTCACTTGACGAAGCACTTGAGCAAACAGTTGCGTGGTATCGCGACAACCGTTGGTGGTGGGAGCCCCTCAAGGCGAATAAGTAATGCCGGGTCTCCAAGTAAGAAAAGTTTTGATCACGGGGGCCAATGGGCAACTCGGTCATGAATTGGTGCGAGCAACAATTGCATCCGGTCATGAAGTTGTTGCCACCTCACACGAGACTCTCGACATCACTGACAAGTCGGCTGTTGACGCTGTGATTACAGAATCACGACCTGATGTTGTGATTCATGCAGCAGCATGGACGGCGGTTGATGCATGCGAGAGCGACCCCGAGAAAGCATTGTTGGTGAACGGCACCGCAACAAAATATATTGCAGATGCTGCACATACTGTTGGCGCGCACGTTGTGTATATCTCTACTGACTATGTGTTTGACGGAAGCAAGGCATCGGCGTACGACGAGGGGGACGCCACGAACCCGCAAAGCGTGTATGGCTCAAGCAAACTCGCAGGAGAGCGCGCACTTGGAGAGACTGATGCGATTGTGCGGATTTCGTGGGTGTGCGGTTTTTATGGGGCAAACATGGTCAAGACCATCTTGCGGTTAGCCGAACAACCGCAGCTCAAGTTTGTTGACGATCAAATTGGTAATCCAACATTTGCAGACGATGCAGCGGAAATGATCGTGCGCCTCGCGATAGAGAAACGACCAGGCACATGGCATGTCACCAATCAGGGTGAAGTCAGCTGGTATGAATTTGCTCGTGAGGTATTGATTGCTGGAGGGTTTGATGCTGACAAAGTTGCTCCGATTAAGACTCACGAATTACAGCCACCTCGTCCAGCCAAGCGACCTTTCAATTCAGTGTTGAATAACGCAAGTTTGAAGAATGCAGGAATCGCTTTATTGCCCGATTTTCGCGAGCCGTTAGCGCGATTGGTGTCACAGATTCAGCGCAATGAGCGAGGGTAGGGTTGCTGTTATGAATCAAGAGCAACTCCTGATCGAACTCGAGCCCGTAGCGGCCAAGTTGTACGAGCGTCATCAGGGTGTTGCTAAAGAATGGTTTCCGCACGAGATGGTGCCATACAGCCGGGGCAAAGACTTTGAGCCTGGCAAGCAATGGGTGCCGGAAGATGCCGACTTTGGTGGGGGCGACACCGAAATTGATGAAGCAGTTCGGGCTGCATTGTTCGTTAACTTATTGACCGAAGATAATTTGCCATATTACTTTCGCGATATCGATCGATTGTTCGGCAGCGACACTGCATTTGGTGAGTGGGCACGCAACTGGACTGCAGAAGAGGGCAGACACTCAATCGTGATGCGCGACTATTTCACCGTCACGCGAGCTGTTGATCCGATTGCGCTCGAGCGAGCCCGCATGATTCAAGTGCGCGGTGGTCAAGTGCCAACACCACATGATGCCTTTGAAGCACTTGCGTACGTGAGCATGCAAGAACTCGCCACTCGTATTTCGCATCGCAACACCGGCAAGTTAATGAAGGACGAGTTGGGCACCGCGATCATGTCACGCGTGGGCAACGATGAAAACTTGCATTACTTGTTTTATCGCGACCTAACGGCTGCAGCCCTCGAGGTTGATCCCTCGTCAACTGTTATGGGTATCGAGCGCGCGGTGCGCACATTTTCGATGCCGGGCCTCGGTATTCCTGACTTTGATCGTTTGTCAAAAGAAATCGCTAAGGCAGGCATCTACGACCTGCAGATTCATCACGACCAGATTCTTGAGCCTGTCATCATGCGTCACTGGAAACTTGAGAGCGTTACAGGTTTGAGCGATGAAGCTGAAGCTGCTCGTGATTCGTTGTTTAAGCGCATGGCACGCATTGCCAAAGTGGGCAAGCGCATGGCCTCGGACCACGCAACCGTTTAACCAGTAACCCGCTCGTTACTTGTCTTCAAATACCGAGAGGCTGCCTGTGTAGTTAGCAACCCAAACCCGACGCATCTGAGCGTCGTAGGTAATACCCACAGGGTGGTGACCTGTTTTCATGGTCTGCATAACGTGCATATCGCTTGTGCGAACTTTGACCATCGTGTCACTCTGGTAGTTGACAACATAGAGACTCAAACCATCGTCGGACATCACCATGGTGCGAGGTTCGGTGCCCGTTGCAACTGATTTGATGAGGGTGTCGGTAATGGGATCGATGGCGCGAATTTGTCCCGCTTTGTTGTTGGTGATGTAGAGCACCGAATTGTCTGGCGAAAGCACAACGTGTCGCGGCGTGTAGCCCGCACTTTTGATTGTGCGAATTGTGAAGTCGTTCAGGTTGATGGCCGCAATAATGCCACCTCCCATCACGGTCACGTAGGCCGTTGATGAGTCGTTAGTGATGGCAATACCGCGCGGATGCAAACCAACGTCGATGCGTTGCACTTCCTTGTTGGTCGAGACATCGATAATTGAAACATCAAGAGAACAAAAGTTGGAAACAACGACGTATTTATTATCTGGCGATACGGCGAGATATTTTGGAACAGCACCAACCAAGATCACTTGATCAATTACGAATGTTGTTGTGTCCACGCGATACACAAAACTCTGGTCGCGATTTTTGCCTTGGCACGTGTCGATTGCGCTGGGATCCCATCCATTGCCGTACATGGCGTAGTTGGAGACGTATGCGTACTTCGCGTCTGGCGAAAATGCAGCCTCAACAGGCGAGCCACGCACGACCGACGATCTATCTGGGATTTTGATTCCAAAATTTGCGAGATCCACTTTGTCATTGATGGTTGCGACGAGATTGCTTTGTCGATCAAACACGCTGATGTTGTGCCGGTACATCATGTTTTGGGCAAAGAACAATCCGGTGCCAGAGTGCACGATGCTTTTTGGCTGCAAGTTGTCGTTGGCAATGGTGTCAAACAGCGTGAGCGTTCGTTCGTCGGATCGTTTGCCATCTGGGGGTACGAGCGTGGTTGTTGTTACTGTCGTTTCGGTTGTCGTCGTCACTGCTTCTATTGACGTAGTGGTGGAAGTGAGAATTTCCTCGTTTGTGGCGCAACCAACTAGCCCGATCACAATGCTGATGCTGATGGCAAGATGCTTCACGCCAGTAAGGCTATGACGCTCTGAGCCCTTCGTGGCGAAGAGCTCTTGACTTACGCCCGCAACAATGGTGGAATTGTGTGATGACGAACGCCACTTTTATCAGCATGGATGTGTCGACCAAAGAGGAGTGGCTCAATATTGGCGCCGAGACCGCCAAAAACCAGCCTCGCGTTGCTGAAGGAATATTAAAGATGTTGCGCGGCATGGACACGATTGTCGATGGATTTGTGACTGATCAATTGACGCATGCATTGCAGACAGCCACAATGGCCGAGCGAGCCGGTGCGGATGATGAAGTAGTAGTTGCTTCTTTGTGCCACGACATCGGCAAGGCAATTAGCGTGCCAAACCACCCAGCCATTGCTGCAGCAATTTTGAAGCCGTATGTGCGACCAGAAGTGCACTTCATGATTGAGGCGCACCAAGATTTTCAGGGTCGCCATTATTACGGACACTTTGGAATGAACCCAGATGCGCGGAAGAAACATGAGGGTCATCCTGCATACGACCTAGCAGCACAGTTTGCAGACGAATGGGATCAAAAAGCGTTTGATCCAAGTTATGACACGTTGCCGCTTGAGCATTTTGAAGAGCGCGTTCGTTCGGTATTTGCAAAGCCCAAGTTTGTTGCAGCAGATTAACTCTTTGTCTCGCAGCGTTTCGCTGCCCATGTACGACTTTCCGGAAGTGCACACATCGACAATGCAAATTGTGGATGCGCTTGCGATGGCGTTGAGTGCAATTGGACTTGAAGCTCATGCCGAAGTGCCGATTGCATCTGTGCATGCAGACTTGATTCGCCATTGGTTGAGTGTTGGGATGCTGTTGAGTCAAAGCTGTGGATTGCCATTCATCGAGGAATTACATTCATCGGTAAATGTCGTTGGTACACCACTTTGGACGGATGTGAGCGATGATCGTGGTCGATACCGAACTGTCATTGTCGTTCCTGAATCTTTAGGCGTTACGAGTATCGATCAAGCACATGGCTTGCGCCCAGTGGTCAGTAACACGCAGAGTTTGAGTGGTTGGTGCAGTCTTGGCGTTGCACTTGCACATGCTGCAAATAATTCAGCCAGTGCAACTCCGTATGTGCAGAGTGGCAGCCATGCCACAAGCTTGCAGATGCTTGAAGATGGGGATGCAGATATTGCTTCAATTGATTCAGCAACGTATCGGTTGCTTTCTCGTCATCGCCCAGCGCTTGTAAAAAATGTGCGAGTGATTGGTTATGGCCCTTCGGTTCCAGCAACACCGATCATTGTGTCGAAATCTTGCTCGGTAGATGCAGAAGCGTTGTATCGCATTATCAGTGGCGTTTTTGATCGCCCAGATCTTCAAGCCCCTCTCGCCGATATTGGCATCAGTGGCTTTGTGCGCCTTGCCAATAGCGATTACGACGGCGTAATGGATCTCGTGAAAACTGCCGAGGTAGTGTTGCCACGTCGGTAATCACCAAATCTAAAACAGCCATCTAGATCGGAAAATTAATGTCAGGTCCTCGTCCAGTAAAGGCGCCTACGGGCAGCAAGCTCACATGCGCCAATTGGCAAATTGAAGCGCCTTATCGGATGCTGCAAAACAACCTAGACCCAGCGGTAGCCGAGCGCCCTGATGATCTTGTTGTTTATGGCGGAACGGGCCGCGCTGCACGCAGTTGGGACGCCTACGACGCAATGTTGCGCACGATGACCACACTCAAGCCCGACGAGACGATGCTCGTGCAGTCTGGCAAGCCAGTTGGCGTGTTTCGAACCCATGAGTGGGCACCACGCGTTTTGCTGGCAAACAGCAACCTCGTGGGTGACTGGGCAACATGGGACGAATTTCGTCGACTCGAAGACCTTGGTCTCACCATGTACGGCCAAATGACTGCGGGGTCGTGGATCTACATCGGTACACAGGGAATTCTGCAAGGTACATACGAATGTTTTGCAGAGATTGCGCGCCGCAAGTTTGGCAACACACTTGCTGGCACCATCACGCTTACTGGTGGTCTCGGAGGAATGGGCGGCGCTCAGCCACTTGCCATCACCATGAATGACGGTGTTGCGTTATGCGTTGACGTAGATGCGTGGCGTGTGAATCGTCGCGTTGAAACGCGGTATCTCGATGTTGTAGCCACGTCGCTAGAAGATGCAGTTGCACAATGTTTAGCTGCAAAAAAAGAGCGCCGTCGCTTGTCGGTTGGTCTTGTTGCCAATGCCGCTGACGTGTTTCCAAAATTGTTAGCCATGGGTTTCCCTGCCGACATCGTGACCGATCAGACCAGTGCGCACGACCCGTTGTCGTATGTGCCCAACGATGTAAGCGAAGATGCTGCAAAGAATTTGCTTGCAACAAACCCTGCCGAATACATCAGGCGCTCACGTTTAGCCATGGCCGAGCAGTGCGCTGCG
>WLPO01000045.1 GCA_009698745.1 Actinomycetota bacterium | reverse complement strand
GTGACGACCGCTACTTGGTCGCGCCAGTCGAGGGAAACAGTGATGTCTTTATTCACCCGTGCGCCCTCTACCATGGGTTTGAGGCTATGACATCAACACCACAAACTCCTGATCCAGTCCGACGCCGTCGCAGCCTTATTGCTGTATGGACAAAACGAGCCAATCGCATTGGCTACCTCTCATTTGGCGTGTCAATTGTCGCAGTTGCAGTTGGGCTGATCGACACGTTTTCGCCCCTCATCGGCCGTCTTGCTACTGCCGGTCTTGTCATCGGCTCCATTCTGCTCGCCCCTGCAATTGTTTTGGGATACGCAATAAAGTCTGCCGAAAAAGAAGACAAAATTAACGGCGTATAGGCACCAAATAGGCGTTCACCGACAACACGAGTACGGTAGTAGCGACATGTCAACGAGACTCCCCGCTCACGAACGCAAAGATCAGATTCTTGATGTCGCATTAAAGGTATTTGCTACTAAAGGGTTCCACGAATCGTCGATGAACGACATTGCCGACATGGCTGGAGTGACCAAGCCAGTTGTCTACCAACATTTCGAATCGAAGCGTGCATTATTTTTGGCGCTGATTGAAGACGCCGGCACGCAAATGATCAATGAAATTACCAAAGCCACTGTCCAAGCCACAGGCGGAAGACTGCAAGCAGAGCAAGGAACCATCGCGTTCTTTAGGTGGGCGGCGGCAGACCAGAATCGTTTTAAGTTTTTGTTCGACAGCGGCACACGTAACGATGCAGAGTTTGCAAGTGCGGTGCGCCGAGTTGTTGACAATTCGGCAAATGCAATTGCTCCACTCATCGCCGTCGATCTAGATGCAGCACATTTGCGCACACTTGCGCATGGAGTCATCGGCGCAACAGAAGGTGTCGTACGCCATTTGCTTGACAACAACATTGCATTCAATCCAGAAGTCATCGGTAAACAAGTTGCAGATCTCGTGTGGGCAGGCCTACGCGGTGTCGGACGCGAAACGGTAGGAGACTAAATGGCAACCACAGGCGAACACCATCCAGCATTTGAAGAGTATTGCGAATGCATTTTTGAGTTGCGCGAAGACCATATTGATGTCATTCAGGCTCGTGTAGCAGACCGTCTTGGCGTCTCTCGCCCATCGGTCTCCGAAATGATTAAGCGCATGGAAACCGAAGGCTTGATCGTTATTCGGGGTGCAAAGATCTCGCTCACGTCGGACGGAGATGTACTCGCCGAACGAGTTGTTCGCCGCCACCGCATCGCCGAACGTTTTCTTACCGACGTGCTCGGGCTTTCCTGGGCAAATGCACACCACGAGGCCGGCAAGTGGGAACACATCATGAACCAAGACGTTGAGAGTGCAATGAACCGCGTGCTGCACAACCCAACTACGTGTCCACACGGCAACCCCATACCAGGGTCTTCTTACCGACAAGAGCGCCTCTCCCCGCTCAGCGAAGTAGTCGAAGGAAAGTTGTTCACCGTTAACCGCATTCCTGAAGAACTCGAGTTCGCGCCTGGCATTCTCGAAATTCTTGAACAAGCCAATCTCAAGCCAGGTCATAGTGGCACGATCGTCACCTCAAACAAAGATGGTTCGCGTGTCGTGCGTGTCGACAACATCGATGTGGCACTGGACGAATTTACAAGTTCGCGAATTCTCGTGCTTGCTTAGAGTTATGCGAAGCGTCAGTAGTAAGTCATTAAAAATAACATGCGCATGCGCATTATTCGGTGCACTGATATTTGGTGGCACGGGTTGTGCAACAACCATCAACCTTTCCGCACCTACTACGCTCGCGCAGCCAGCCGTCACCACGTTGCCAACTGGCAGCAGAGTTGAATTGTTTGGTCAATTGCAATCCACGCTCTCCGAGCTTTCACTTGCCATCGTTAACGAAGACAAATCTCGAGCTAAAACGACTCTTGCAACTGTGCTCAATATTTGGGCATCACTGCAGCCGCAAATTGTGGCGGCAGGCGGTGAAACAGTTGATCAAACGGTTCTAGACATGCAACGAATTATCGATCTTGCTTCAAGTTCTGTGGAGCGCACTCGACCAGCAGATGCTGACAAGGCACTGAGATTCCTTGATCTACTCATTCAGTCGCAACAGTAAAAACAAAAACGCTCAGCGAAATTAGCTCTGCATTGATCGTGGTAGTGGCTCACAATGCACGACAGTTAAACGTTGAGTCGAACGAGTAAGCGCAACATACAGGGCTCGCAGTCCGTGCACCTGGCTTGCAACGATGCGAGCGGGTTCGACCACGAGCACTCCATCTAATTCGAGACCTTTCACAACGCTCACCGGCACCACCGTGAGACGCGAGTCAAGCGCAGTTGTGTTTGCTCGCCCGTGGGCAATGCCAGCAGCAGTGAGCGCACTGTCAACGGCATCGGTCATATCATCTGGGCAAACGATCGCAACGTTGCCCTCTCCTACATTTGTTAACAAAATCTTTGACTGTTCGATCACAACATCAAGTAAGTCGTTGCTGTTCTTTACGGCAACAATGTCTGGGCCAAAATCGCCTTCGCGAACCGATTTCGGAGCGCGCAACGACGGCGCTGCTTCGAGCATCACTTTGTCTGCAAGCGACATAATCTGAGCAGGAATTCGATAGCCAACTGTCAGACCAATCACTTCTTGCTCGCGCTTCGTTGGCAAATATTGCAACAAGTCCGACCAATCATTTGGCGCGAATGGGCCAGTTGCCTGCGCCAAGTCACCGACAACAGTCATTGCCCCGCTCAGCGACCGGCGGGAAGCCATGCGCAACTGCATCGGTGTGAGGTCCTGCACTTCGTCAATAACGATGTGGCCGAACACGCGGACCTCATCGGTTTCATCAATCTTTCCGTTCTTGCGCGGCCGTGGCCCCAGCAATGCAAGTGCTTCGTCGAGCAATGCAACATCGCTGTCGCTCCACAGCACATCAGCAACCGAGTTGCTGCGTGCACGCACTAGGCATTCATATTCTTCCGCAGAAAATTCGTCCTTGGCCGCTGACTTGACAAGCGCTGCAGATCCAAAAAGGTCATGCAACAATTCTGCGGGTACAAGCATCGGCCACATCCGCGCCAAAGTTGCACGAAACTCCGGAATGTCGCGCAACGAGTCGCGCAAGGTGTCAACATCGGCGTCTGGATTGCGGCTCGAGGCGATCATTGCAGAGATCACTTCGTTCTCGACCCAACGATGCGCTGCATTATGACGGCGGAAGCGTCGTCGTGCATCGCGAACAATGCGAGCAGACTCGGCGGCGCGGAGTCGCATGTAGCCCGCACCATATGGAATCTCGACATCGTCACGCGCAGGTCGTTGTCGATCTTGAACAGCTTTTGCAATCACTTTCGCCATTCGAATGTCACCCTTGACACGTTTCGCTGCGTTGGTATCGATCACTCCAATGCGATGACCAGGGACCAAGTCGGCCAACACAACTTGTTCAACACCTGCTTCGCCCAACGAAGGCAACACTTGCTCGATGTAACGCAAGAACACACGGTTTGGACCAATGACCAATACACCCTGATCTTCGAGCGGAAAACGAAACGTGTACAACAAGTACGCAGCACGGTGCAACGCCACAACTGTTTTGCCAGTGCCCGGACCACCCTGCACAACAAGCACGCCGTTGTGACCCGAACGAATGATCTGATCTTGTTCGGCTTGAATTGTTGCAACGATGTCACCAAGCTGACCAGTGCGCCCACGCGCAAGCGCTGTCAACAATGTTGAGTACCCGCGCAAACCTGTTGCGGTTTGTTCAACACCCGACGCAACTCCTCCACCAAGACCTTCATCGTGGCCAACGCCCAAGTGTCCTTCGCCAAACAACTCGTCTTCGATGCCCAGCAATTTTTGACCGTTGACTGCAAAATGTCGGCGGCGCGCAAGACCCATCGACTCGCGACCAGTCGCGCGATAAAACGGTTCGGACACAGGTGCTCGCCAATCGACAACGACTGGCTCTCGATGCTCATCGGCAACAGCAAGCCTGCCGATATGAAAACTTTCGATCTCGCCATCGGCTTCGCCAAATCGATCGATGCGTCCAAATACAAGCGCTGCGTCGCCCAGGTCTAATTGGGTCAGACGCAACACCAATTGTTCGTCAAAAGCGTTGCGCTCGTAGCGGGCCTGAAACGTGCCACCCGTGTCGGCTTCATTGAGTGTTCTGATGCGCCACGCATCGGTTCGGCTGCGCTCAAGGCACTCATATGCCCTATCAATATGGGCCTGTTCGGCCGCGAGGTCTGGGTGATGTTGGCTCATTTTGGGGTCTAGCAATTCTACCGTCTGTTTTTATGAGCACGATCTGCCTACCGCACATTTGGGATGTCAATATCCACATTCGGGCACGAACGAAGGATCCGTATGTATGCAAATAAATGGTTACTCGCCCCACTGCTTGTCGTGTTGTGCGCATGCGGTGATCAAGGTGGCGCACTTCGACTCGACACTGGCAAGGTGGTGTTGCCTCCTACTGGCGACACGAGCATGGTGATCGACTCGGTTGCCACAACAACGATTGCGAACATCCATCCACCACTCGACATAGTCGAACAATTACGCAGAGACTTCACGGCTAACGATTTGTATTACCACGAATGCATGGCTGCACCGAAGAAATGTGATGTCACACGAATCTCTGCTCCAAACTCGCCACAGCGCGCAGATCTCACTCGGCGTGTGCGCGACTTTTCAGTCGCCAACATTCAAGCCAGCAAAGGTTCTGGCGTTGCGCGCGTGCGCATTGATTCACTCAGCATTATCGATGCCAAAAATGCGGTGGTCAATACCTGTAGTTACAACTCGATTGTCATGGTTGATGCTGGCACCACCGACAGTCCACTTGATGACATCATCTTCGACGACACAGTTGCTTCGTATCTGTCGGCATGGATGCTCACACTAGATAACGGAGTCTGGAAAGCATCTTCGTGGACAACCAGCATGACCAAATTCAATGTAGATCAATGCGGATTTCCAAAGCCATGAAATTAAACACGAAATGCTTCATGTTGGTTGCCGTTGCCACAACACTTTTGGGCAGCATGAGTCCCGTACTCGTGCACGCCACAAAACTTCCATCAATTGACGGATCACCAATCGATGTCAGCGCATCCGCGCACGGTGATCAAATCATTGCTGGCGTTAAATATGGTGCGCCACCTGCGGGTAGTAACGCCACAGACCCCGAATGCGAATGGTCGGAGTCAATGCCCCGCGATGCAAGCGCAACCGGACCAGGCACTGCCGTAACGAAACACATTGTTTCCACCAAGTACATGTTGTATGACTACACATGCCCCACTCGCGATCCGGCAACCACCTATCACTGGATTCCGCAAATATCGACTCAACAACTTGCACAACATGCAGCATCTGTTGTGTACGACAATCTTCCGGCCATGTGGGGCAACTTTGCTCCACCTGCACGGCGTGGATTTGTTGATGTAGGTACTTGGGTTTGGGTAAACCCGTTGTTGTGGATCCCTGTTGTGGTCACCGCATCGATCATCACTCCTGCAGGAATTGTTTCGGTCACCACTAAAGCCGCACCCAAAAAACTTATTTTTGATCCGGGTGATGGAGACTTGGGTGATGGTCCACTCACGTGCAACAACCCAGGATTGATTTGGATGTCACAATTTGGAGACCGCATGTCTTCTCCGTGCATGTACACCTACCGCCATTCATCGGCGACACAAGCAAGTGGATTATTCGAGGCCGATGTTGCAGTGCAATGGCATGTCACTTGGTCTACAAATTTGGGTGCGAGCGGAACCATTGGTGAATTGACGTTGCACACATCACATCAGATGAACATTCGTGAAGTGCAAGCTCTTATTAGTCACTAGCTGTTGCAATTGCACCAAGCGTGGCGTGCAGCGCAGCAATCAGGTCAGTAGCCCCAACCTCAATGTCTAAACCCCTACGTCCTCCGCTCACAAAAGGAGTTGTGTGCAGCACTGCGGTTTCGTCAACAACAGTTGGCAGCATTCGCTTTTGCCCAAACGGACTGATGCCCCCAACGACATAACCGGTGATGCGTGACGCATCGCGTGCCGTAACCATTTCGCAACGTTTTACGTTCAGCACGTGCGCCAATGCTTTGAGCGAAAGCTGCGTATTAACGGGCACAATTGCAACCACAGGCCCATTCTCCGACTGCGCCAGAAGCGTTTTATATACCCGATTCTCTTCCACGCCAAGAGCACGAGCGGCTGCCCTGCCATAACCAACGTCATCCGTGGTGGCTGTGTCGTGGTCAAATGTGTGCGCAACATAGTCAATGCCGAGTTGTTCGAGGGTGACGAGGGCTGGAGTGGCTGCCTTCATGGGCACATCATACGAAACAAGCTGCGAAACATGTAGTAACGAGGGCCCGCACCTGACACACTGAAGCGTCGCTTCAACAGCGCAGAAAAGGAACATCCCATGCCCGTCAGTAACTCCCGAGACACCATTTTGATTGAGCGCCGTTACGCGGCAGTTTTCAGCACATTGTCCGATGATTCGATTGTCAAACTCGCAGGAGCAGTTGAAGAAAAACTGCGCGATGCCCTCGCCAAAGTGCTGGCACTTCCGGCCGGCGCATTTACCGAGCCAGCCACACTCGCACCAAAAATTCGTGAGGCAATGAAAGAGCGTCGCTCGTACCTCGACACTGGCGTGTTGTTCGGTGAAGGCGCAACAGAACGAGCCATCGAGTTGCTCGGTGATCAGTCAGACGATCCAAGCTTGGAAGATCTGCAACTTGTCATTCCAGCGCTTGTAGAAACTTTTGGTCTCGATGCAGTGCGCCTCATGGCTGTTCAATACTCGGTTTCACTTGGCGGTTTCCGCAAACTTGTTTTAACTGATGATCGATTCAAAATTCCAAGCTCACCAGTAGCAACCGCTCGTGGTGCAACCGGTGGTTCAACAGTCGATGCTGCTACACAAGATGAAAAACGTCGCGCGCGCGCAGAACGAAAAGAAAAAGATCGTCTCGACAGAGCAAAGGCCGAAGCACAGCGTCGCGCCGCATACGGTCGGCTCTAACTCAGCACAAAGAGATAACCATGTCTCTCAAACTTGCGTCGGTTCAAGGTCGAGCGCAATTTGTCATCGGGTCATCAACCGAGTTTCGTACTGTAGATGTTGAGCACTCCAGCAACGGTTCGCTGCCAAGCGATGTGATGTCGTGCTACTCGGTCTGGCAATCAGTTCGTGCGCACGCAGCAACGCTCAACCCAACAGATGGTGTTGCATGTTCGCTCGAACAACTCGACTGTCCCGTACCTCAGCCACGACAGCTGTTTGCGGTAGGTCTGAACTACAAAAAACACGCCGAAGAGATGGGTAGCCCAATCCCATCTACCCCACTCACGTTTGCCAAGTTTCAAAGTTCGATCAATACACCCTGTGGCGATGTTCAACTCGTTGGCGCAACATGCGACTACGAATCCGAACTCGTCATCGTGATCGGAGCTGGCGGTACAAATATTTCTCAAGCAGACGCTTGGCAACACATCGCAGGTATCACTGCAGGCCAAGACATCTCTGATCGCACGCTGCAATACAGCGGCGTGCCACCGCAATTCAGTCTTGGCAAGAGTCGCACTGGTTTTACTCCGATGGGTCCGTGGGTTGCCGACATGCAGGACAACCCAAGTCGTAACGATCTTCGCCTCACCTGCACGGTCAATGGTCAGATGCGCCAAGACACCAAAACCAACGACATGATTTTCGACATTTCCGAGATCGTTTCGTACCTCTCGGGCATCTGCCAGCTGTTTCCTGGTGACGCAATTTTTACCGGTACCACTTCTGGTGTTGGTCATGGACATAAGCCGCCCATCTACCTGAAGAGCGGCGACATCATCGAGACAACCCTTGAGGGCGTTGGAATTATTCGCAATCGCTGCGTCTAGTAGCGCAACCAGCACTTCTCGTATTAGATTTTTCAGTTATGCAAACCGGTCAACGAACCGTTATCACTGGAGCCAATCTTGTTGACGGCACCGGTTCGCCTGCACGGCACGCCGATGTTGCATTTGTCGATGGCATCATTAGCGAAGTTGGCGCACCTGGATCGGTCTCGACATCACACGCACATCGCCACATAGAAGCCGATGGATTGTTGCTCACTCCAGGCTGGGTTGACGTGCACACGCATTACGACGCTCAGGCAACATGGGATCCCTGGTTGACACCGAGTAGTTGGCACGGCGTCACTTCTGTGGTGATGGGTAATTGCGGAGTTGGTTTTGCTCCAGCAGCACCCGAGCGCCATCAATGGCTCATCGACCTCATGGAAGGAGTCGAAGATATTCCTGGCTCCGCAATGGTTGAGGGAATCAGGTGGGAATGGACTTCGTTCCCCGAATATTTGGACGCCCTTGAGCGCACTCCGCACATCATTGACATGGGCACACAGATTGCACACGGTGCGCTTCGAGCATTCGTGATGGGTGACCGCGGTGCCGCCAATGAAGACGCAACAGCTTCCGACATTGCACAGATGAGTGCGCTCACCGAAGAGGCACTGCGTGCTGGCGCACTTGGGTTTTCTACTTCACGCACGTCGTTGCATCGCAGCAAGCACGGCGAACTTGTGCCGGGCACAAACGCCCAGCCAGATGAGTTGTTTGGCATTGCCGACGCAATGAAGCGAGTTGGCCACGGCATCTTCCAGTTTTCACCCGAACATTCGCGCGTGCCTGTTGACGAATGGCCGTGGATGCAAGAACTCGCGCGCCGCTCTGGCGCCACTGTCAGTGTCAACGTCAATCAGTTGGATGACGGCAGCGAAGTGTGGCGCAAAACTCTTGCGTTGCTCACGAAGGCACATGCCGATGGAGAGAAGATAGTTGCTCAAACCGCTGGAAGGTCCATTGGCATCTTGATGTGCCTCGAGGGCAGCGTGCATCCATTGCTCGCCCACCCCGCATATCACGAAATTGCTCACTTGCCATTTGCCGATCGCATTGCCGCGCTCAAAGACCCAGTGCGACGGGCACGATTCGTGAGCGAGGTACCAACCGACGGTTTCTACAATGGGCTCGTCACAAAATCTTTGCACCGCATGTACCCGGTCACTACTGCCAACATCGATTACGAACCGCATCCGAGCACAGCAATTGGCGAAATAGCAAAGCGAACTGGTGTTGCACCAATGCAACTCATCGTCGATCATCTGCTGACAAACGATGGCAAGGGCATCATCTACTCGCCGTTCTTCAATTACATCTACGGCGATCTTTCAATGACGCACGAGATGTTGCAACATCCGCAAACACGAAATGGTCTGAGTGATGCCGGTGCACACTGCGGCGCAATCTGCGATGGTGGCATGCCAACATTTATGCTCACACACTGGGCACGTGACCGCACTCGTGGTCCAAAACTTTCACTCGAACACATCGTCTATCGCCAAACACGACAAACTGCAGAGATACATGGCCTGCTCGACCGTGGCATTGTTGCCCCTGGCATGAAAGCAGACCTCAACGTGATCGATTTCGACGAACTGGGTTTTGACATGCCATACATGGCCTACGACCTACCTGCTCAGGGCCGGCGCCTCGTGCAAACTGCGCGTGGCTACAACAAGACTTTTGTGAGTGGCGTACAAACAGTTGAAGACGATGCATTCACCGGAGAGTTGCCGGGCAAACTCATCCGCGGTCCGCAGCGCTAATTACGCCGCTAACAACTAGCTCGTCATTCCGCCAAGACCAACAAGCCCACGAGCGAGTTCAATCTCGCCCATGTGACGTAACCCGTGTTGGTAGATCCAGCACTCAACCGCATCCAACACCGTGATACCCACTTCACCCGCGACGCGAGCCGAATATGTTGACTCGATCTGCGGTGGAAATGGACGGGCAATCACAACCCGGGTCAGCTCGTTTGGATCCAAGGTCTCGAGCCATGAATGCACGCGGCCAAAAACCAACTGCAGGTATTCCTGAAATGCTTCGTAATTGCCAATGCGCTGGCCAACCATTTCTTCCACTGTTTTGTGCTTGCCATGATCCGCAATAGAAGGATTGACACGGGCCTTCCACTCGTCGTTCCAGATCGGAGCGACGCCGGTGATCAGCATGAACGATCCGTCAATCACATTGACAATATGAAACAGGCTGAATGCGATTGGCATGACGCCCTCACGCTCAAAATGATTGACATGGTCAATCGTCATTGTGCTCAATGCTTGGTCATAGAGCGAATGCAGGGCCTTCATGCGCCGTTGCAACGAGTCGAGAATCAGTTCGTTTGACATAAATGTGTTACTCCTTCGCCGCTTCGGTTTTCAAAAACGCATCGATGTCTGCTTTGGTGGCTCGACTCCGAATTTCGAATTGCACTTTAGAGATAGTTGAGTTAAACGCAAATGGTGCAACGTAATCACTGACCACTGGCGACAGCTGATCGCTTCCCAAGTCCATTCCCATCGAACCAAGTACGCGCACGATCTTAGGAATATGCACCGAACCGATGTCTTTGCCATCGGCCATCAGCGTGATCGTTCCTGTTGAGTCTTCGCGATCGAATCGAACGCCAAGCTGATGGTTCCCTGGTTTCAGCGAGATTGGAGCGCTTGCTCGCTGATGCTTGCCGAGTGCGTTGTAGTCAAAGTGCAAAACAGAATCTTTGACGAAGAACGAGTGTCCGATGTTGTGTGCACCGCGTGCATAGATCACGCCTTCAACTGGTTGATTGCCGACGATGATGTCCGCAGTGATCGTCCAGGCCCGACCGCTCAACAACGGGCATGCATCTGCCGGAATGTGTGCAACGGGCGGATAGTACGTGTAGGTGTTTCCATAGTGTGGCGAACCGGGGCGTGACTTTGTACCAAAAATTTCGATACCACGATCGTCAAGCGGCAACACACCATGCAACTCTGCTTGCTCCCACCACAGCGCAATCATTTCTTTGAGCTTTTCTGGTTGCGTTACCGACAAGTCATGCATCTCCGAAAAATCCTCGTCGAGTTTGTACAAACCCCACGTGTCGTTTTCATACGGCACGTTTTGATCATGGAAAGTGACCGCCTTGTAACCATCAGCCCAGATCGCGCGATGTCCCATCATCTCGAAATATTGCGGTCCGCGCTTGGTCTCTCGCGATGAATCATTAAACGTGTATGAAAGGCTCTCGCCGTGCATTGGCATCTGCCCATGCCCATTCACCACAGGCGGCACCGTGATGCCAAGTGCGTCATACACCGTTGGTGCGAGGTCGGTGATGTGGCAAAACTGTGAACGAATGCCACCTGGTTGATCTATTCCCTTTGGCCACTGAATAATCAGCGAGTCACGAATACCGCCTCCGTATGTTTGTGATTTGTACCAACGACTTGGCGTATTGCCCACTTGCGACCAGCCCCACGGATAGTTGGAGTGCGCGTTCTTGGTGCCAATGTCGTCAAGCCGGTTGGCGACCATGTCGTCTACGTCTTCCCACATGCTGTTGAAAAAACTGAATTCGTCGACAACTCCTTGTGGTCCGCCTTCACGACTTGCACCGTTGTCTGACAGCAACGCAATCATCGTGTTGTCGGTCAAATTGTGCTCATCCAAAAAGTCGAG